>JAHDGC010000078.1:10691-15020 GCA_020627865.1 Saprospiraceae bacterium
TACCCAGAGTACCAAGCAATAAAAAGCTCTGTAAGATAAGCCACACCCACTATGGTTCCGGTCAGTAGAATTACCTTATTCATAGACTCGATGTGTGCTATCGTAATATAATCTTGTAAGTTTAGTAACTTTCTTGTAATCAACATCAGGGTGAGTACCATCGCAAACCCGGAAAAGATTGCCCCTGCCACGAAGTATGGTGGGAAGATGGTGGTGTGCCAACCTGGAATTACGGAAGTAGCAAAGTCAAAGGATACAATCGTATGTACAGAAAGTACCAGTGGTGTTGCCAAACCTGCCAATACTAATGACAAGTATTCCCAACGTTGCCAGTGCTTGGCCGAACCTGTCCAACCAAAAGAAAGGAAGTTGTATATTTTTTTACGAAGTCCGGTAGCGCGATCCCTAACCGTCGCGAAATCAGGCACAAGACCGGTATACCAGAAGAGCAAGGATACGGTGAAGTAAGTACTAATCGCGAAAACATCCCAGAGGAGCGGGGAATTGAAGTTTACCCAAAGTGGTCCCCGAGTATTCGGATAAGGGAAGATGAAAAAAGCAAGCCATACCCTACCCATGTGGATAACGGGGAACAAGCCCGCACACATTACGGCAAAAATCGTCATCGCTTCTGCGGCACGGTTTACCCCTGTTCGCCAGCGCTGTCGGAACAGCAAGAGAATGGCAGAAATCAAGGTTCCGGCATGACCGATTCCGATCCACCAAACGAAGTTGGTAATGTCCCAACCCCAGCCGATCGTCCGGTTCAAATCCCAAGTACCAATACCTACCCAAATCGTCCAAAGGATGGCGACGATACCAAGGGTCAACAAGCCTAAAGAAATCATAAGGCCGATGACCCAAGCTACTGTAGGCACTTTTTCCGTAGGAGCAACCAGATCTTCCGTAATCTGGTGGTAGGTTTTATGTCCTGTTACTAATGGCTCCCTTAAGGGAGATACTACTGCACTCATATGAATTTCAATATTTGTGTCTTGGTGAGTTTTGTGATTTTAAATTTTTTCTGCAATGTTCCAGAGATTTTATCTCTAGCAATGATATGCCATCTCTATGAGACTCATTGTTTTACAGAACCCTATTTATAAAGTCACCAAGATAAATTTCTTCAAAATTAGGCATCCAATTTTTCGCTTCTGTTATTGACCTTGATGGTATAAAGAACAGAAGGATGCAAGTCTACTTCTTCTAGTGCTTTGAACACCATTGGGGAAGTTACTTTTTTATGCAATTTACTATCGTGGTTATTCAAATCTCCGAAGGTAATCGCTCCGGTTGGGCATGCGGTCATGCATGCAGATTTGACATCATTCTCGCCGAGCTTCCGGCCTTCGCGTTTCGCGGTTAATTTACCCTCCTGAATCCGTTGTACACAAAAGCTACATTTCTCGATAACCCCACGAGAACGAACGGTAACATCAGGATTCAGCACCATTCTAGTCAGGTTGTCTGCACCGAAAGGAATGGCTTCTTCCGTGCCTTCCCCGATGTGTGGTTGGTTGCCCGGGAAAAGGTCAGCGGTAGTATAATCCAACCAGTTGAAACGACGCACTTTATAAGGACAGTTGTTTGCACAATATCTTGTACCGATACAACGGTTATAAGTCATCTGGTTCAAACCTTCTGAACTATGGTTCGTTGCCGCAACTGGGCAAACATTCTCACAAGGTGCATTATCACAATGCTGACACATCATTGGTTGGTAAACCACATTCGGGTTTTCCGCATCACCATAGAAATAGCGATCAATACGGAGCCAGCTCATTTCATGATGGCGATGTACTTCTAATTTTCCGACAACCGGAACATTATTTTCTGCCATACATGCAATCGTACAAGCACCACATCCGACACAAGCATTCAAATCAACATGCATGCCCCAGTGATGGCCTTGCGAATAAAATTCCTGTGTGTATTCTTTATAAGGATAAAGCGTTTTGCTATTCAAATGTTGGGCAAAGTCTCTTTCTTCTGCCACTTGCTTCACCATAGCCGGTAAGCCGCCAACATCAGTGGTTCTGATAATCGTACGCTTGGTCAATGACCCTTGAAATCCTAATTCTTCTTCATCCAGATTAAAGTTTTTATCTGCTTTTGCATTAACCCCCATCGTGTGGTGATACTGTACACAAGCCAGTTCTTTCTCTCTGGCCACAACATCAGACATGCTAGAAACCGCTGCATAATATTGTGTATTATCATCATCATCTATCGTTAACCACGGATAAACATCGCTACCAATACCGCTTCCGCAAGCACTGATCACTTTGCGGCCATATCCCAATCCGATAGAAAGCGTACCTGGCGTTTGGCCGAAAGCAGGAACGGCAGAAACCCGTTGTGTTGTTCCGTTCACATCAAGATCCACATAATCTCCCGTACTCATTCCGTTGTCTTTCCCGATATTTTTGAAGCCTGAGAACTTGCTTCCATTCCAAGAAATTGGAACCGTCAAGTAGTTGCCCCATGCACAACGAGTAACCGGATCGGGCATTTCTTGTAGCCAAGGATTATCGGCGTGTTGTCCTGCACCGATGTTAACCGTTTCATGGAAAGAAACTTCAAGCTCTGATGCAGAAGGTTTCGTGATTTTAGTCGCAGCAGCAACTGCATCACCAGCGAAAGCCGGCACCGAAGCCGCTTGCGCAACTTGAACAACACCATCATGTAGTGCACTATCCCAGAAAGCAGTAAACGAGGCAAATCCGCCCTGTTGTGCGAAGACTGTATTTTGCCAAGTTGATTTAAGATATTCGTAATAAGGTTGTTCCGCACCGGTATTTAAACCCGGATTCCCAGCCCAACGCAACAAGCTCTCCCCTTCTTGACGGGTATCAAATAAAGGAGCGATCGTAGGTTGGATGAGGAAAAGGTGTCCTCTTTTCGGTTCTGCATCACTCCAAGATTCTAGGTAGTGATTTGCAGGAGCGGAATAATTGCAGAGCACCGTTGTTTCGTCAATACTTGGATTCAAGGAAATTCTTGTACCCACTTTGGCGAAAGCCTCCGCAAATTTAGCGGCATTTGGTAAATCAAAAGCAGGGTTAGCCCCCATTACGATAACAACATCTACACCACCTCTTCCCATTTCAGGAATAAGCGCCTGAATATCGGCATCAATTCCTTTCCGTTGCAAAGAAGCCTCTCCAAAATCTATGGTGTTGCCGTAGCTACCGAGTATTTCATTGATTTTGTTGACCAAAATCTGTTCACTCTTATTATTAGAAGAAGAAACAACCAAGCATTTTCCATTTTTGGAAGAAAGCTCCTGCGCCAAAGCTTTGATGGCTTTCGCAGCGGTGCCGTTCAATCCAGAAGCAGAAACGCCCGCACCAAGTTCGCTGGCCAAAGCAGCAATGGCAACCCCCATTTCAGACGGCTTAATCAAGATACGATTATCCGCATTGGAACCCGTCATGCTCATACCACTTTCTATTTGTACGTGGCGAGACATTTTCGGATGATGTGAATCTTCTATTTTTCTATTGGAAGCATATTGTCTGGCATATTCCACTGGGGAAATCCAAGTGCCCAGAAAATCTGCACCGAAGCTGACGATAACATCAGCTTTATCAAAATGATAATTCGGAATCACCTTATCCCCGAAGCAAAGCTCGTTGGCCTGCAACATCGCGGAAGAAGAAACCGGATCGTATTGGATATGTTTGGTATTTGGATATTTTGCTTTGAACTCCTCAATTACCCTAAGGGTTGTCGGACTCAATACCGTATTGGAAACAATACGCACATTGGAGCCAGCACTTAATTTGCTACCAACAGCCCTGTCCAATTCTTCCCAAGTCATCGCAGTGGATGCACCATCCGCGATGGAGCCGGCAGAACGCAAGCGATTGGTATCGTACAAGCTCAGGACAGAAGCCTGTGCCCTTGCACTGGTACCACCTTTAGTAATAGTAGAAAGGGCATTCCCCTCAATTTTGATGGGTCTTCCTTCCCTAGTTTTCACCAAAACAGGGCAAAAATCGCCACCATTAACATAGGCAGAAGCATAATAATTGGCTACACCCGGAACGATAGCATCCGGTTTGGTAACGTAAGGAATGGCACGACGTACGGGTGCTTCACAACCGGCCGCTACCGCTGCCGCAGAAACACCGAAGCCTAAATATTTGAGGAAATCCCTTCTGTTAGAACTCAACGAAGAAATCTTGTTATCGTCAGAAAGGGTTTCAACGACGGGTAGTGGCTTGAATTCCTGATCTATAGCTTCCAGAAAATCTGGGTCATTATTCAGTTCTTCTTTGCCCGTCCAAATTTCCAAATTATGGTTTTTCATATGATATATATGAT
>JAHDGC010000079.1:0-1326 GCA_020627865.1 Saprospiraceae bacterium
CTAAACTTGCCGAGTCATGATTCATGTACATCTTCGGCAAGTTTTTTTGTTTGAATTATAGCAATATATTCCCGTCTTTTATCCTATAAAGTGCTAAGGTGTTTTTTGCGCATCAAAAAGATTTTACTAAATTTACAAATTATACCAACGGACTTATTAAACAAGGATTTTGCAAGAAAGATTGAACATGTAATAAGACCAACCATTAAGGCCATTAAGAAAGAAATAACTTGTTGTTTCCTTAATTTTCTTAATTCCTTAATGGTTAAAGGAAAATCACTGTTAATTTGGCCGTTCAGTATATGTACCTTTGTTTAGTTTGCTTCGTGTTGAATATGTAAACACGAAGTTATTGAAAATCGTCTTCTAATTAAATTAAAAGCATATGAAAGTCAAGGTCCATAAATATACAGCACCAAAGATTTTTGGATTTTTTTCCCTCGTCACCTTGTTTTTCCTAAGCGGATGTAATACTTATTACTATGTTCCGGGAGATGGGAATTTACTTGCTATAACAGAACCGGGGGATGCTAAGGTTGCAGCAGGCGGAAACATCATTGGAAAAAACAAGAGTTATTCTTTTCAGGCAGGGTACAGCCCGATAGAGCACTTGGCTATTAAGGGGCAATTTTTCCGCATCAAAGATTCCTCGCCTACTTATGTTTATAATCCTTCTCCCTTTATTTCTAGTTCATCTAGTGAAGTAATGGGGCGCGGCTTTATGGCTGAGGCAAGTGTTGGAGGGTACTTAACTTCACAAAATTGGAGGATAGGGGAAGATACCCAAGTTCGTAGTAAATATGCCATGCCGCTACAAAGTTCTTTCAATGCTTATTTAGGCTATGCAAAAGGACGGATATATAATGATTATGCTACTTCTTTTTTATCTTCTGGCAATGGCTATATTCCTGGTTATGGATATGGTGGTGGTGTGCAGGTAGAGAATTTCGGAAATGCCACTCTTAATTTTAATAAATATTTTATGCAACTTGGAGCACATCTGAGTTTATATACCATTGGGTTGGATTTTGGTTTCCGAGGCGGTTTCCTAGATTATTCTACGGCAGTGATCAATGGGCAAGTCATAGCATCCGAAGAAATGCACGTCTATAAGCTACAGGATTTTGACCCACTATTCACTTTTGAGACTTCTTTCCGTTTTCAAATAGGCGTTAAACAAGCACGAATGTATTTGTCTGGTACCGTAGCAAGGTACAATGAGGAATTGAATGGTATTTTGAAGCCTTCTGTTTTCCAGTGTGGGGCTGTTTTGGATCTGGATGAAATTTTTAAAAAGAGAAGGCAGAAATAGCATTCGTATCTTGG
>JAHDGC010000079.1:1336-7956 GCA_020627865.1 Saprospiraceae bacterium
CGTAGATATATTTGCTAGTACGAAAGGTTTCGTATATACTTGTAGTACGAAATTATTCGTAAGTAAAAAAATGATGAAAATGAAAAGAAAAAAAGCGTACAAACCGACAGAATCCGAGCTGGAAATCCTGCAAATTTTATGGGAGAAGGGAGCCAGTTCTGTACGGGATGTGAATGATAAACTGAATGAAAAAAAGGCAGGGGAGAAGGGCGTTAGTTATACCGGAACTTTGAAACTCATGCAAATTATGACCGAGAAGGATTTGTTAGAGAGAAATACCGAACAACGTAGTCATATCTATATTCCGAAAGTAAAAGAAACAGAAATACAGAAGGACTTACTGGATAAATTTGTAGACGCCACCTTCCGGGGTTCTGCCATGAAGATGGTGATGCAAGCACTCGGGAACCACGAAGCCTCAAAGGAAGAGTTGGATGAAATTAAAGCCTTGATTTATAAAATTGAAAAAAATAAATAACAATGAAAATCATCAATGAACTAATCCCGGAAACTGTAGCCTATGCCCTAGGCTGGACAGTGTTACATTCACTTTGGCAAGGTCTTGTAATTGCTTTGTTATTATTCTTGGGGCTGCATCTGTTAAAAAACAAAAGTCCGAAATGGCAATACGAAGCATCTTGTTTTGCATTGTTTTCTGTTTTGATAACGGCATTGGCGACCTTTATTTTTTATTTTGATACGGTTTTGACCATTGGTAGGGATAAAGCATGCCTTGTCCCTACCAATGGTCAAAATTTATTATCGGAAACAGGAGAAATTGTATTAATGGATGCTCAATTGACCGCAAATATAAATTCGGTTTCCATGTTTGAGCAATATTTACCTTGGGTGGTGAGTTTCTGGCTGATAGGGGTGGTGGTTTTGACGATTCGATTTTTTGCTAATTTTTTATACCTGCATCACTTCCGGAAACAAACCCTTCCCCTTGGCGATGCCTGGCAAAAGAAAATAGAAGGCATGCGGCAAAAAATGAAAATCAGTCACCCTGTCCAACTGGCAGAATCTGCCTTGGCCAAAACACCGATGACTTTGGGTTTTTTAAAACCGATTATTATTTTCCCTATCGGTACCCTAAACCAATTGAACCCAGCAGAAACGGAAGCCATTCTCGCCCATGAACTGGCCCACATCTTCCGGAACGATTATCTTCAGAATATCTTCATTTCCATCATAGAAATATTGTTTTATTATCATCCTGCTGTTTGGTGGATTTCTTCTAGGATTCATGGCTTGCGGGAAAATTGCTGTGATGATATGGCGATCAAAATCTGTGGAGATTCCGTAACTTATGTGAAAGCATTGGTAAAACTGGAAGACCTGAAAACGCTTCCTGCTCCCCAGTTGGCCATGTCTTTTTCTGGGCGCAAAAATACCCTGCTTTTGAGGGTGAAAAGAATTTTAAATCAAGGACAACCTAAATCTGATTTTATGGAAAAAATAGCGGCAACTTGCCTAATTGCGATGCTTATTTTTGGCCTTACGGTTAGTGCTAATAATAATAACGAGACCCTAGCATTATCGGAAACGGATTGTGAAGTGGTCATGGAGAAAGATACGGAAGAACCTTGTTTGGAAAATGATAAAACAAAGGTAATTGCCCTAGCAAAGAAAATGAAGGCAAGGGATGAAGGGGCGGATAAAGAAAATGTTCTTGTTGTAACATACAAAACCGATACTATTCCTGCTGAAAAACCAGAAGAACCATCAGGAGGATATACCATCGTAGAATCTGAGAAGGATAATCAAGATGTGACTGTAGAAATTAGAAATGGTGAAATTGTGATGCTGAAAGTTGATGACAAAGAAATTGCAAAAGAGGATTTTTCAAAATATAAAGAACTTACAGATCCTATTTTGGAAAATATTAATGAAAAACGGGAGCACATTGTTTTTTCGGAAGATGATGAGGGTTTTGTTTTTAAAGAATATAACAATGGAAGAACTCGGGTCTTTATCAGTGGAGGAGCGGGAGAAGAGGATGATGTTGAAGTTGTTGTAGATGGTGATTATAAAATTATTATTAATGGAGAGGAAGTTGATTTACCCGATCATGTTTTTAAATCTGATGGTCGATTTGAATTTAATTCTGCTGATTTTGACTTTGACGTTCCTGACTTTGAATTCGATGCTGACAATTTTGACTTTGATTTCGATATGGAGGATTTTAAAGCTCGTTTTGATGTAGAAGGGTTTCAGGAGAAAATAGCGAATGTAGAAGATTTGTTGGGAGAGGAAGAGGAACGGATACAGGGAATGTTAGATGAAATAGAAGTTGAACATTTGGTGGACATTGAACGTATTACTGCTGAAATGGAGGAACGATTATTGGAAATGAAAGAGCAACTTGCCGCAGAGGAGGCTCATCGGGAAGCGAAGATAGAGGAAATGAGAGCAGAGATGGAAATTCAGGCAGAAGCTGTACGCATGGCTAATGAACAATTACAGGAACTGGAAAAGAAGGAGGAGCGAGACGATAAGATAGCGAAAGCCTTGGAGCAAGAATTGCTTCGCGATGGCCTTATTGAAGATGATGGGAATTATAGTATCCAACTGAATCATAAAAGGATGAAGGTCAACGGTGAAAAGCAAAGTGAGGATATGCGAAAAAAATATATTTCCATTATTGAAGGAGCAGTCGGAAAGACAGTGGATCGTAAATTTACGTATAGCATGAGGAAAAGAACGAAGGAATAGTTTGGTTGACAACAATTGCTATACTTCGTGTAACATGTTTGTGAAATTATCTGTAATTTTGCAACAAAAAAAGAGGCTGTTATGAAGGTTTAGGTGGGCAAATGGTGCCGGTACGATGTACCCTGTCTGCGTGGCTCGCCAGGCAGGCTCTGTTTATTCATCTTTCTCTTTTTCTACAAATGGAACCGGAACTACGTTCCTTGTTAAGCTCCAGAGGAGCGATCCCGTTTGTAATCATACGAATCAAGCCTTAAACTTGAGGTGCAGAGCACCGTCCCCGATTGTTACGAAGAGTTAAAATGAATTAAATTTTTATTGTGAAATAAAAAGATTATTATTATGAAAATCAAAATCAGTTTAGCAACAATACTTATCCTAGCAATGGTTTCTTTTAACCACAATAGTTTTGCCCAAGAAGGTGAAGGCAAAGAAGTGAAAACTAAAATTGTTGTTAAGAAGAGCGGCACAGATCAGGATATTGAAACAACAATCGAAGAGCTGATCAATTCGGGAGACTTGCCTGAAGATGTCAGAAAAGAACTGGAAAATCTTGAGATTAACTGGACAGATGCGGATGGTGTCGTTCATCGGAAAATCAAAAAAGAAGGAGCGCATTTTAAATCCGAAAGTGATGCTGCGTTTCTAGGGGTGATGATTGGACATAAAATCATTAATGAAAATGGTGTAGAAACGGAGGAAGGGGTTTCTGATTTGGGCATTGTCGTGATGGATGTGGTGGATGGTAGTCCGGCTCAGGAAGCTGGTCTACAATCGGATGATATTATCACTGCTATAGATGGTGTCGCGACCCCGAACCATGAAAGTCTTACGGGCATTCTTTCGGATAAAAATCCCGGCGAAACGGTAACGGTTGCTTATTTGCGAAATGGGGTTGCTGATAGCAAAACAATTACCCTTGGGGAAGGTGGTGCCTATACGATTGATGAGGAAATTAATATTGAAATAGAAGAAGAGGAAGATAATGGTGATACTCCACAAAAAATGACAAAGGTGATTATTGAAAAAGGAGGGGATTATATGGATGATGGTGCTGATGTGGTCAACAAAAATGTGCAGGTGAAAAAGAAGATTGACGAAAATGGAAAGGAAGTTACCATCACTACAGAAACGATTACCAAAGCCAATGGAGAAGTCATCGAAACGGTAACGACAGAAAGTGCAGGTGAAAAATCGGTACAAAAAACGATTCGGCAAAGTAACTCTACTTCGGGTGCTCCTGTAAATGATCTGGATATCAAAACTATAGATGTTTTTCCGAATCCTACAACAGGGGCATTAACCTTGCGCTTCACGGCTCCAGCAAGATCCACTGTTGTGGAATTAGTGGATATGTCTGGCAAAATTGTGATGGGTGAGGCTTTGAAAGATTTTAACGGCACTTATGAAAAAGAATTCTCAGTGAAAGATTTTCCAAAAGGGACTTATTTTATGACGATTCGGCAGGGGACTAAGGTGCATACGGAAAAGGTGGTTTTGGAGTAATATTGTTATCAATTTGGGTATAAAAACCGTAGAACCGTAATGCATTACGGTTCTACGGTTTTTTTTAATTACACCCACTTAATAGCGTTTCGAAAACAGCATTCAACTCCACTTCAAAACCGGGATCAAGGCAAATCTGGGTGCCGGCATCAAAAATAACGGTTCCCCCTGCCGGAACTAGCCCCGTAGACAAGACAGATTCTCCGGCAATGTAAGTACCATCCAAAATCGGAATAGCTGACTCTATCAGATTTGGTGGACAGTTAACCAAAGATAAAGTATCGCAATATTCGATGGCATGCATGGCAGTATCAATGACAATGTTTTCATCATCGGATTGATAAGGCAAATGTGCATAAAATACAAACATCATTTCATCGGTGGTTGCTTCTCCAAATGTTACGGTTTGTGGCGGGTTGTTGGGATTGTGCGGGTTGGCCGTCGTATTGTCATAAACCGCTTCACCATGAATAACGGAATTGGCCGGAATCCGGACGGGGTTACGGAAAGCATAATCACCCTGCCATTCAAAATCCCAATGCGGAATATCTATCAAAGGGATTGTTGTTCCCGTTGGGGTAACCGCCCAACTTTTTATAGATTGTCCAATCAGGTGCATATGTGGAAAGGCAGACAGTATGGTAATATCTTGGTTGCCGATGTTTTGTTGGGAAGTGAACGTTTGTACCGTGTTGGCTGGGATGAATAAAGCTACATTAAAGACAAATGGCGTATTGCTAACATTTCTTAAACTCATATCATCCGATAAGATAAACTGAACCCGAGTATTGTTGTCCACAACGCCACCACTTCCTTCAGGGTAATGTGTTTGCAAAACAAGATTTTCCCCAGGATCAAGCCGGACGCCCATACCTGCGGGATAAAATGTCGCCAACTGACCAGGTGCCCAACCTGAAAAAAATTCTGAACTTGCACTTCCAGTACCGCCAAAACAATCGTAACCGCCCGGAACAGGAGACAAGTTAGAATCCTTAAAGATCAATACATGGTGAACGATTGACGGTGTACCGGGGATAACTTCCAATGCCGTTATAAACTTGGTCGTCGTATGTGGATTTGAAATCACAAAACACTGGTAATCGTCTTCTGCTCCGGCAGTAGAGGTATAAGGCCCGATGGAAGCAACCCAATCTGGATTTTCAATCAGGTTTCCAGCATATACCGGAGGCGGTGGGGCGAGGCTTTGATCCCCCTCAGGAGCGCCATTGTCTACCCAATCTTGGATCATCTGAATTTCTTCGGCGGTTAAGACCCTTTCATGTGCATGGGTTTGGTAAGTCGGGTCTGGTGGCCAAGGTGGCATCTCCCCGTTCGTTACTGCTCCACGAATGAGGTCTTTTAATGAAAATGCTAGGTTATAGTCGAGAAGCGAAAATGGAGCGATACCATTCGGATTATGGCAGGGTGTACAATGGGTGTACAGGATGCAGGAAATATCTTCTGACCAGTTGGGTATGGCCTGAAAGACTTCCCAAACTTGGTGTGAATCTTCGTCCGAGGTATTCGTCGTATTCTGCCTTTGGAGATTTTGCCCTTGAGATGTTGCATATATCCAAGGGACGAATAGTAGAAAGAGTACCGTTTTTTTCATGTGTTAATGGTTTAGATGAGAAAGAAGTGTGGGGTCACAAGGGGGATGTATTTATGATATATATGTAAATGTAGGTATATTTTTTTGAGTAAAAAAACTTCATTGGTGTTGATGTCGAATTTAAGACAGGTTCTAATTATCACAACCATTGGCTAGCTTCTTTGTGTATAATGTGTTTGATTGTGGCATAAAAAAATGCTTATCTGACCTTTGTAGATAAGCAATACCAACTAAAACAAAACTTTTATTGTAAAAACGATTAAGCATTTTTGAGTTGGTGTAAAAGAGAGATACTATTGTTTTACTATTTTTCTATCATTGTACTAGTTTTTGGTTTTAGAAGAGACGACACCCTTGGAAAGAGCGTCGCCTCTTTTTTTAAAAGGAGTTTAAGGTTAATTATTTACGGAAAATCTTATGGTTTGCGTATTGGTATCATTTGAAACTTTAACCAAGTACAAGCCGGTAGTCAGGTGGCTAACATCCAACTGAATGCGCTCCGTTTTGTTTTGTCTGACTTGTTGCACAAGTTGACCGGAGAGGTTATAGATTTCAATGTCGTGAGCAGTCATATTGGTTTCTATAATGACATACTCGGTAGCGGGGTTCGGGTAAAGCTGAACGGTAATGGCTTCGTTAATGGCTTCTTTATCCGAGGCCAATAATCCAGGAACAGGCATGACATCATCTGCTGGATCAAAAGGATTGGTACCATTATAAAACTCATCACCATCATTAACACCACCTCCATCGGTGTCTGGATTGTTCGGGTCGGTGCCGATAGCGATTT
>JAHDGC010000079.1:8056-15005 GCA_020627865.1 Saprospiraceae bacterium
CAAACTCATCATCAAGCCCGTCACCATCGGAGTCTACAACCGGATCAGGATCGTTGACATCATCATCAGGGTTAAGTGGATCGGTACCGTTATAAAGTTCATCACCATCGTTGACAGAACCTCCATCCGTGTCCGGATTGTTCGGGTCGGTGCCGATAGCGATTTCAAACTCATCATCAAGCCCGTCACCATCGGAGTCTACAACCGGATCAGGATCGTTAACATCATCCATTGGGTTAAGTGGGTCGGTGCCAGCAGCAACTTCTTCACCATCAGAAGTACCGCCGCCATCTGTGTCTGGGTTGAAAGGATCGGTGCCTATGGCAAACTCAAATTCATCACTGAGGCCATCGCCGTCAGAATCGAATGGGTTGGGGTCGGTGCTATCATCTGATGGATCAAGAGGATCGGTATTGTTGAAAACTTCAAGACCGTCATTAACGCCACCACCATCTGTATCTGGATCATAAGGGTTCGTGCCGATACTAGCTTCAAAATCATCGTCCAATCCATCACCGTCAGAATCTAATGGTTCGCCATAGCAACTTACAAAATCAGCAACAGAGAAACCGTCACATTCTGCAATACAAGCATTGGGGTATGTTGCCAAATATACACTGTCTATCAAAACACAAACCGGATCCCAAAGGCCGAAATCACAATCACAAGCATCCGGATTATCATCACAAGGTACCACATCAGCATTGGAGTAACCATCACATTCTGCCCAGCATAAACTTGGATATTGGATAATATCACCATAGTCATCAAGCAAGCAAACAGAGGCATCTTCAAACGGATCACAATTGCATGGATCTGGCGTGTCATCGCAAGGCACGACATCGGCAGCGGTGTAACCCTCGCATTCTGCCCAGCATAAGCTCGGGAAGTTTACAATATAGTCATCGACCAAAACGCAAATCGGGTCCCAAATATCAAAATCGCAATTGCAATGAGGGTAAGGATTGTCGTCACAAGGAACGACATCAGCATCGGTGTAACCATCACATGTTGCCCAGCATAAACTTGGATAATCAATGACAATACTATCAGCTGTCAAGATACAGATCGGTTCCCAAACGTTGAAATCACAATCACAAGGTGCTGGCGTATCATCACAAGGCACGACATCTGCATCGGTATAACCATCACATATTGCCAAACATAAACTTGGATAATCAATGACGATACTGTCAGGTGTTAAAACACAAATCGGTTCCCAAACATTGAAGTCGCACTCACAAGGTGTTGGCGTATCATCGCAAGGAACGATATCGGTACTGGAATAGCCATCACATGCTGCCCAACATGAACTTGGGTAATTACTACCGTCTGCTAGGCATACGGGATCATATTCAAACGGATCGCAATTGCATCCGATAGGATCATCATCGCAGGGTACAAGGTCGGTAGGGGAGAAGCCTTCGCATGCTGCAAAACAATTGTTAGGGAAGGTGAGTAAGTAACCATCCATAGAGACACAAACGGGCTCCCATATGCTTGGATCGCAGTCGCAAATGTCAGGATCGGGGCCAGCATCACAGGAAGTTATATCAGTAGCAGTGTAGCCGTCACATTCCGCCCAGCAAATACTTGGATAGGGGATAATCAAGGAATCTGCCGTGAGGATACAAACCGGATCATTCTCGAATGGGTCACAATCACAGGGAGTGTATTGCCCGTAGCTTTGGAAGCTCAGAAAAAAGATGAAGGTAATGAGGTTAAGTAATCGTAGTCTCGGGTTTAGCATAATAAAAATGATTATTGGTTAGAGAATAAATGGTTTAGTACCGCGAGCGGTGTAAGGGGTGATTAGTTGTTTGTGATTAGTATGCACTTTCTCGACTTTCGATCCTTAAATCTAATCGTATGTCGCTTCTTTTTATAAAGAAATGCTAACATAATAATCACTTATCCAATGTGCAGTATATTTAGGTGCAAGATGTTTTTTACAAGCATAAGCTTTCCATGCTACCTTGATCGCATTTGAAATCAGGTAATTTTGTAACAACAGTAATCCGTATTGTGCTGTAGGGGCAATTGCTTTGAGTCTTTGACAATTTTTGCAAACAAACAAAATCCTTAATACATTTTTGAATATGACTTCTGTCAGAACGGCATATCTTTGCCCTGTCTGCGTGACTCGCCAGGCAGGCAGTCATAAAATGGCTGGGATATAAGCAGCGCAAAAATTGTCAAAGAACCCTGTTTTATGAAAATCTACTGCAAGAAAACAGATCGAGTAGCGAGTTCTGCACCCATGTGATCTTGGAAAATAAAATGGTAATAACCGGGTTGATAGCCCCAAAGATGAAATTCAGGAATCGTACCGTCTTGGATGGCAATAATATTTCCGTATTGATCGGTGACGATGGTTGCGTATACGAAGATATTCATAAAATCGAACATGACATGGCCGTGAGAAGGGTTGGGGAAAACATGAATCTCGTATGGTTCCGGTTCAGGAGTAGGCTCTTCGGTTGTAGGAGGATCGGATTGAATACGGGTTTTTCCATTGACCGTAGGAATATTGTTTTTATTGCCATCGAGGAGATACGTGTTTTCTACTTTAATGTCGCCATCATCTCCGGTTTGGTTAAGGATAATGACATCACCGATGATGATGCTTACCTTTCCTACTATGCCCTCTCCGGAGGCTGATCCGAAATCTTTGTACCTTGAAATACCCAGATTCAACCGTTTGTTATTATGATCAACTTGAAAAAAATCAACGGAGACTCCGTCGGTATTGGCCCAGCTCTCGGAAGAATCGAAGGAGAAATCTAAAGCCGTATCGAACAAATCTGGTGTTTCATCAAACGCTATAGAAAATACCATTCCTTGTAAATCATTGATATAGCCTTCAGTGCTGATGAGTAATTCCAGTTCGGCGAATTCCCCTGCATCCGTAATGCTGTGTTCTAGTTTCAACTTTGGGTCTTGTCCCTCGATACCTTCCGGATAATCAAACGGAATAACATCGGGGTGGGTATTGCCAGCATTGAGATAGATCACATCAATATCTTGTTCTTCAACAATCCCATCTCCATTGGCATCCGCCATTGCAATATCCAAATTGGAGGGCGCAAGGGCATGTTGAAGATTGGTTTCATAAAAGTTTTCATTCCATGAAGTGTAATCCCAGCCATCCCAACTTGTGTTTTGCACATTTCTGGCAGGGCCGGTTTTGCCGTATTCTGTAGTGAGCAACAAAAAATCAATATGGTTCACTTCGCCGTTAGCATTCACATCGCCGGGATAGATCACATCATTTGGGTAAATACCATCATCCGAATAAATGCCATCATCTGGGTTAATTGGTTCATCGCAGGGAATAATATCTGCTGTTGTGAAGCCATCGCAAGTAGCAAAACACAGATTGGGATATTCTATCGTATTTTCTAACGGTATAATGCCACCTGGCAGGAGGACACAAACCGGATCGTAGATATTCGGATCGCACATACACGATGATTGGGGAGACATATCACAAGGAACGATATCGACAGTGGTGAAACCATCGCATGTTGCCAGACAAAGATTAGGGTACGGGATAATATCTCCACCCATTTGAATGCATACAGGGGCATCTTCATAAAGGTCGCAGTCGCAATTGGTAGGAGCTTCTCCAATGGATTTTACATGAGCATGGCTGCATACATGGGCAACAGAAAATAAGATGGCAGTTAATATGAAATGTCTGGTTGGGTTATTCATCGTGACTCTCTTTTTAATTAGGAATTAGTGGTGATTACCGAATTCCTTCACAATATCTTCATAATAAGCAATTCTAGCAAATACAAATTATCTGATTTCTATGTTGCTTTAACGTTTTCTTAACTTTTATTTTTAGCTATAAAATATTGTAAAGCAGTAAATTAAGTATTTTTGGGTTGTTATTTTCTATATTTAAATTTATAATTTTAGTATAAATAATTTTAATTTATGATAAGGGGGAAGGCCATATTTTTACTGAAAAGATTCTCAACAAAAGAACTACGTTCCTTGGGCGATTTTGTCGAATCACCATTTCATAATAAAAACAGGGAAGTCATTCGCCTGTATCGCTACTTGTTCAAGCAAGCCCCTAGGTATGATGCGACCAGTATTGAGCGGGAAAGAGTTTACAAGGTGGTTTGCGGTGATGGCAAGTTCAAGCAGGATAAGTTTTATAATTTGGAGAGTCAGTTGGTAAAATTGATAGAAAAATATTTGTTGACCAGAGCATTTTATGAAGATGAATTTATGACGGCTTACTTTTTACTACAATCAACTTTCGAAAGATCGGCGGAGAAAAATTATAATGAAATTGCGAGGAAGGTACAGCGAAAATTGGACGAGAATCATTTATCCACAATTGCATATTATCAGCAGGTGTATTTATTCGAGGACATTAAAAATCAGAAATTTTTGGCCAGTAATGTCAGGAAAGCAGATGACTCCCTACAGTTGGCATCTGATAATTTTGATTACTTTTATTTGGGGCAAAAATTGAAGTATGCTTGTGAAATTTTGAGTCGGAATAAATTGCTGAAAACCAGTTATAAAATAAAACTGTATGAGGAAGTGAAAAATCATATTGCCCAAAACAGTTATGAAAATATTCCCTTTATCCATGCCTACCGACTCATTTTCTTCATCTTGTTGGAAAAGAATGATGAAGATTATTTTTTTCAATTGAAAAAATTATTGAAGGAACAGTCTGCTCTTTTTACAAAAACAACTTTGGATGATTTGTTTTCTTTTGCCCTGAATTATTGTTTTGGCATGTTGCAAAAGAAGGCTGCCTATGTCGCGGAAGCGCTGGACTTGTATGAAATTGCTTTGGAAAATGAATCTTTATTAAAAGACAATTATCTCTCGCCTTGGCATTTTAAAAATATTGTTGCTTTAGGAATCAACCTCAAAAGGTATGATTGGACGGAAAATTTTATCCATACGTATAAGGATAAGCTGCCGTCGGAGTTTATGGAAAATGCTTACCATTATAATTTAGCGGAGTTGTTCTATGCCAAACAAGAATGGGATAAAGTTTTGGATTACCTGAATCTAGTCAAGTTTACGGACATCTCTTACGGGGTAGGGACGAGACTTTTGCAATGCAAAGTTTATTATAAACAAAAAGAAATCGAGGTGCTGTTGTCCTTGATTATTTCTTTTAAAGTTTACCTGAAAAGGCAAAAAGGAATCGCAGAAAATATCCGGATTTCCCACGATAATTTTCTGTATTTCTTGAAACAGTTGCTCAAAGAAGATATCAATTTCCCGAAGTTAAAACAGGAGATTATCGCGAAAGTTATTTTAACTTCTAAGGGGTGGCTTTTGGAGGCTTTGGCCGAGCAAGAAGAAGAACGGAAAGGGAGGTGAGTTTGTTTGAGCTGTTTTTCTTTAGAGCTAAACAACATGCTACAACCCTTTACCGATGTTTTAGAGCATGTATCTTATTTTTTTTCAAAAAAATTATTTTCACATCCTTCAATGAAAGCATGAAAACCTGCTCCAGGCTTAACTTCAAACCCGGGGAATAATGTAATCGTTTGTCCAGCATCATAATCTACCATTGTCGAGGAACCATCAATTAATTGGTTGGATTCTATTGAACCCGGTACTTCGAAGTATTCAGAAAAATCTTGGGTGCCAACAAGCATATTGTTGTTCGACGCTGTGTATTCGTAGAAAACAGTGATTGATTGTGTTGTGCTATTCTGGTTTCCACAGGGGTCTGTAACAGTGTAAGTACGTATTATGGTGTAGGGGCTATTCGCTGGAGGAGGCGAAGGTTCTGTAATGTCTTGTGCGCTTATTGTAATGTCTCCTGGGCAATTGGTCGCTGATGCTGTTACGGATTCCGAGTTTGTAGTAGGTATATAGTCCAGGCAAGGAACTATAATATCTGGGAGAGACTGGCAAATTAGCGGAACAAATGCATTGCTCAAATTTGGATCAGGTGCATTTCGGATTGTTGTATTGAGGTAATTTCCTAATGCAGGTCTTTCTGCTCCGGTACAAGGATCAATAAGATAGGCTGCTTGATCGTTTCTCCAAAGGCCAACTCGATAGCCCCACAAGGTGACACCAATAACGGCTGGGTGGTTCCAGTATAGACCAAAAATTCGTTCGTATTCTGATTGTTGGAACGCATCCTTTTCTGCTTGTGTGCCTGTTGTGACCCTTGCCCCGTTTTCATCTAGCGAAACATCTCCATCAATATCAAGCTCTGTAATCATAATTGGAATTCCGGTAGCCGCTAGGGTGTTTAGCTGTGCTTCAAGATAAGCGGTATGGCTAGGGAAACTTTGGTTGTTATCGTATTTTTGTGTTGAAAAAGAATGTGCCTGCATGCCTACAGCGTCCAGCAGATTGTCGGCAGCTAATAAGTTTACAATGGCGACATAATCTGCCATATGTGATGGGTCGTTTTCGATTCCATACTCATTTAAAACCAATTTTGTTTCACAGCCAAAGGTCTGTCTGGCCAATTTGAATGCATTGACAATCCAGTCATGATCGCCGGGTGTAGTCTCTAGTTCTTCATTCAATGTTTTGAGTGCGTTGACATAATCTCCACTTCCGGGGTCATTGGTATTGTCTGCTGCATAAGGATAGCCTGGCCTTATATTATTGATATTGTTAGGAGGATCATTTAAGGCTTCATTAAGAACTTCAATATATTCCAGTTTTGCACGAGCTGGAGTGCTACCATCATAATGGTCATAGACTGCTTGAAACCATTCCTTAATGTGCTGAACTTTTTGGATATCGTTCATGGGCTTTAGCCAAGTTGGTTGCTGGTTCCCCCACAATAAGACATGAAACCGAAAAGGAAAATTGTTCAAGCTGGCATATTCCCTTGCAGCATCAACGGCAGTCCAATCAAAAACATCTTCTTGAATCTCGATACTGCCCCATTTTCCTGAGTTTTCGGGGGTGACTTGGTTAAAGTAATGTT
>JAHDGC010000080.1 GCA_020627865.1 Saprospiraceae bacterium
CATCTACATAAGTACAGGTAATATCATTGCCACCGGTTTTGTGAATTTTCTCGGGAGCCAATCCGGTTGTATCAATAACCGCCCTTGCCATGAGATGCACTTCTTTATTGCCACAAGGATAATTGTGTAAGGCCAGATGATCCCTTCCTTGGATATTAATTTTGGTAGAATTGTCTGGAGAGAAAATGATGTAAATCCCCTTGTTTGTACTAACAGCAACACGTTTATCATCGTATACGAAAATATTCTGCACAGAGGAGGTTTGGTCGATGGCAGTACAGTGTACAACTCGCATTTCTTCGGTGAGGTCTTGGGCAGAGAGGGAGAAAGTGATTAGGAGTAGTAAGAGTGTTGGAAGATATTGCATTTTTGTTAGACGTTAGATTTTAGATTTTAGATTTTAGATCGTTCGCTGACGCTCACTTTTAGATTTTAGACCGTTCACTGTCGCTCGCTTTTAGATTTTAGATCGTTCGCTGTCGCTCGCTTTTAGATTTTAGACCGTTCGCTGTCGCTCACTTTTAGATTTTAGATCGTTCGCTAGCGCTCGCTTTTAGACCACTCGTTTCACTCGTTGTCAGAGGTCAGACGGCTAGACTTTTAGATATTTCAGTATTGGGTGTTTGTTAATCAAATAAATTTTTGGGATAGAATTCTTACAAAAGTAAAGAATTTGGAGGAGAACTGCTTTATTTTAATGCAAAAAAGCTGAACACCAAAACCGTAGAAATGCAATGCATTGCGCTTCTATGGTTTTGGACACAAAAGAAGTGGCCATTGCCGTTGCAACGAGCCACTTCTGTCCCACTTTAATCAAGCCCTGTCTGAAGGCTTATTTTTATTAAGCTTTGATGTATTACACTAAGTAAAAAAAATCGGTCTTTGGTAAATCGGTTTTTTGATTGAAAATCAGTTTTTGGACGATTAGGAATTAGTGTAACATCTATCAAATATTATTTTTGAAAAAAAGCCAACCCCGAAACCCGAAAAGAATTCAAAGAATTCACGGGCACAGGCACTAGCCCCCGAACCAAATGCCAGTTAAACGGGAGTTGGCAACAGTCCGACAAACTGTATTTTTAATATCTTTAAAATTTTTGCGATCAAGCATAAGTATTGTGGTGATCTCTACACGTCAGTAAGGATCAAAACAGTTTTTGAGACATAAAGTCTGTCGGAGAATATCTTTGGTTGGTGAAGTATACCGCAAGCGGTAAAAGTGATTCGTTGTTGGTGATTCGCTCGCATTTTCTTAGCTTTAATCAGTAAAGCCATTGCTATCCAACTAATTCTTGAACCATACGATTATCACTTCACCAAGTCAAATACAACTTTCGGCATGGAAAGGTTTTGACATTATGGGGGAAATTCTTAAAAGTGTGTGTACTCAAAAAAAACGTCAGGCCAATTTGTATATGTGGTGTTATAAGTCCGTTCGGTTAAACTAGACTAGATTGGCGATAACGGTCAATGGGAATCTTAAAGCATAGTTTGTTTAATCTGTTTTTGGTTAAAAATTAACAGTATAATTTGTAATGTTCTAAATAAGCTTTGTCTGTAATATAAATTCAAAAGGGTAACGAACCAAAGTGTTCTTATCGCTGCCTTCCTTGCAAATAAATTTTAATATAATTTTAACTAATAATAAATTTTAATAATACATAAAGTATTCAAGGCCTCCTAAAGCATACTGTTCCATCGATTGTTATGACGAGCCCAAATTTTATGTGAGACAGCCATTTTGTTATGCGTACAATTTTATTTTTATGTATATCTTTGTGGCCAATTATTAAATAGTAAGATGGGAATTGAGCAAAAAAATACCTTTAAAAGATTTACGACAACCAATCTAATTACGAGCAGTATCCTTTTGCTCCTGTATGCGTTATGGATAGGGCTTGTTCTCGGTTATCGGCAAGAACATGCAACAATGGCGTTGCTTATCATTGTCTTATTTTACATCAATGATACGACCCGAAAAATGCTTTATGCTTTCGGCTTGTTTATTCTCTATGCCCTGATTTATGACTCCATGCGGGTTTTCCCCAACTATATGTTCAACGAAGTGCACATTATAGAGCCTTACAATATCGAAAAATCCCTCTTCGGGATAGCTCATGAAGGTAGCATCATTACACCAAACGAATATTTCAGTATCCATCATTGGGCTTGGCTCGATATTCTTTCTGGGCTTTTTTACCTGAGTTGGGTACCTGTCCCTTTACTCTTCACGGGAGTTTTATATTTCATGGATAAGAAATCGCTGGTTTATTTTGCGAGTACATTCTTTTTGTGTAACCTGATCGGGTTTACCATTTATTACCTGTATCCTGCCGCACCACCTTGGTATATTGAACAATATGGTTTGCAGGAAAACTTTACCATATTAGGGAACCATGCCGGATTCGTGAATTTTGACGCCATTTTCAATACCGATCTTTTTGAAAAAATGTATGTCAAGGGTTCCAATGTGTTTGCAGCCATCCCATCCCTACACTCTGCCTACCCAGTCGTTTTGGTTTACTTTGCTTGGCGAATGCGCTGGAATGCGGCATTATTTTTATTTCTTATACAAACATTGGGGATTTGGTTCTCCGCAGTATATTCGAGGCATCATTATATTATAGATGTTTTCCTTGGAGCACTCTGCGCTATTACGGCTATTTTATTATTTGAAAAATTATTAAAAACGAAGCGGTTTTCTGAACTTTTTGATCGGTATTTGAAGATGATTTAGGGAGTTGAGAATAGAGAAGCGAGAGTAGAGAACAGAGAGAGGCTAATGAAAGTGTTAACAAAAAAGATTTGCCGCTTGGATACTTTCATTATAATAAAAAAACAAGTATCTTTAAGCAACCATATCCCAGATGCTAAAAACAAACCTGCTCCCCTTTATCCAAATTTTTCAAATCATACGAAAACGTCGTAAGCATTATGACGCTATGTAAAATTACAATATGGTTGTAAGTATTACGACCCAACGGTAAACACTATTGAAATGCACTATAAACTACTTATTTTATTCTTCTTTTTCGGGCAACAACTCTTATATGCGCAAGTCACCAAACAATTTGAGGATAAAAATGGGCGAACAAATGTTGTAAAAGAATCTAATGTTAGTGATTTACAAATTTTGGAAGAAAATTTTTCAGATGCTGATGTCGGAAAAGTCGTCAGAATTGGAATAGAAAAACCGAAAAAAGACAAACCAGAAAAAGAACCAACGACAAAGCCCGAACCCAAGCCTAAGCCTACACCACCCGCTATTGAAAAGCCACAAAGGCAATCGGTCAGTTCTGGAGGTTCATCCAGCAGTGCACAAACTAGCCGGAAGCGGAAAAAAAGAAGATTTTATAAATTAAAGAAAAGAAAGAAAACGCCGAGGCGGAAGAAATGGTCTTGCTATCAGTTTTAGGAATTGGGTATACCGAAAATAAACGTGTCGATACACGATGCATCTCGTATCTACACGTTTTTTATTTAAAATCAATACACTATCGCCTCCTGCGCCCCGTAAACTCCATCGCCTCTCCTTTTCCAAAACCATAGCTAAATCCAAGGGTGATAAATCGCCCTCTTTGCCGAAAGTTGTATACATAAAAATCACCTTCACTACTGGCTTCACTTTCCCGAATTCTTGAAGCAAAAATATCCCGGACACTTATATTGAATACGCCTCGGCCTTCGAGTATTTTTTTCCGCAGTCCCATATCTGCGAATAAGTTGCCAGAGACCTGACCTTGAATCGTTTGACGGCTAGATTGCAGATGCCCAGTTAATTCAAAGTCAAAACCATAGGGCAGTTTAATCTTGGAAGTAATTTTAGAAGTCCATTGGCCAGCATTAAAATCAAAGGAAATTGCCTCGAACGCCCCCTCACGGTTGAAATAATTATAGTTAAAATCACCATTGAAAGACAACTTTTTACTGGGCGCATATTTGGCATTGAACTCAAACCCTATTGCTTGATCTGTACCAATGTTTTCTGGCCTAGTCGTGTTGACATCATCCTTCAACCCGGATACTCGTTCTATCACATCGGTCGTATAGCGATAATAAACGCCAAAATTCAAGGATGTTTTTCCCGCGATGTAAATACTTGCAATCTCATACGAATCTGTATACTCAGGTAACAAATTAGGGTTTCCAGTACGGACAGCAAAATTATTTCTGATGTTAAAAAACGGGTTCAAGTCCCAAAGGCGTGGCCTATAGATTCGTCTAGAATAGCTCGCTTGCAAGGAAAATGCTGCTGTCACTTTATAGGAGGTATGCAGGGTTGGAAAGAAGTTGGTAAAATTCTGATTATTTGGATTATTACTACTAACAAGCAAGGTTTTGAGATCGGTATTTTCCAACCGCAGCCCCAGCTTGACACCCCATTTATCCGATTCATAGGCTCCTGTTGCATAAACGCCTAAAACCTTTTGTTCGTATTCAAAAATGTCGGTAAGGTCGCCATCCGAAACCCATTCCCCGTTCATTTTATTTCTGACTTCAAAATCATTGCTGACATTATTAATGACGTATTGCGATCCGGTTTCCAAGGTCAATTTATCGGAGAATGGTTTCGTATAATCGAGATTAAAAGTATATTTTCCTTCCTGAAAGTTGGTTGCTGTTTGCTGTTCCACAACATCCCTAGTGCCAAAAGTGACGGTATTGAAAAAATCCGAAGCTTGTTTTTTACCGAAAAAGTTACCCAGTGCACTCAACAACAATGCATGTTCCTTATGTCCCTTAAGCTTACTTTTATATTGTAGCTCATAACGATATTTCGGGTTCGTCGCCTCGGTGATTTCCCTTCGGGTCCACTCATCGGTAATACTTCCCGTACTATCCTTCGCCGTAAAATTGGTTGCGGAAGGTTGATCTTCCACCTCATAAGCGAAACTTCCGGAAAGGGTAAGCACATTATTTTTGTCAATATGATAATCCGTTCCCAAAATCAAATTGTAAAACGTTTCGTTGCGATATTCCCTTCCTTCCGAAAGGACGGCCGTATGCTTGAGCGAGTCTTCGTTGATATTTTCAGTATCACTCGGCAGCTCCCGGTAACCAACCCCAATCTGGCTAAAGAGGTTAAATTTTTCTGTTCGCCGATTCAAACTCAGGCCAAAACTGTGGTTGTGCGGAAGACCAGTATTGACAGTTGCGGAGCCATTGATGCCTTTTCGTTCTTCCTTTTTGATCACAATATTGATGATTCCAGAAGTCCCTTCCGCATCATATTTCGCAGAAGGATTGGTGATGACTTCAATCTTATCAATCATATCTGCGGTGATCGTTCCTAGTGCATTCCCTTGCTCACTCGCCAAGACAGAAGGTTTCCCATTAATCAAAATTTGCACACCCGAACTACCCCGCAGGCTAATCTCCCCCTCGATATTGACATTTACAGAAGGCACATTATTCAAGACCTCTAAAGCACTGGCGCCCGTACTGCTCAAATCTTGTCCAACATTAAAAACCCGCTTATCCAATCGAAACTCCGTTTGGGATTTCTCAGCCCTGACGACGACCTCATCTAACTGTTGGCTGCTTTCCCCCAAGGCGATGATGCCCAAATCAACCTTTTCCCCCACAACTGAAAAATTGGTAATTGTTTTATGTTCTAATCCAATAAAACTGACTTCTACATAAAATTCAGCTGTCGTTGTTATCACCTTGAAGGTGCCGTCTGCCCCAGTCGTCATTCCCGTAAGCAGTTTCTCCGTATTTTTATCTTTAAGCATGACTGTAGCAAACTCAATAGCTTGCTGGCTTCCACTTTCCACCACTTTACCCATAATTTCGATTTCCTGATCTTGGGCGAAAAGGGAATTTGTAAAAATAAGGATGAGTAGTGTTGGTAGATATTTCATTTCTAGGGATTTTCTTTTTAGGCTCTTTGGCAATTTTTGCACTTCTAGCGTTCCAGACATTTCATAACTGCCTGCCTGATGAGTATCACGCAGACAGGGCAATAATATGCCGTTCCTATGGAACTCGTATACATGTATAATCACCAAATAACGGGGCGCAAGCAGCATACCTCTAGAACATAACGCCTAAACATAAGCATGAGTTGCAATGCATTGCGGTACTACGTGTATCTTTCGTCTAGTGCATAAAACTTCGAATGTCTCGGTGTAATTGTTTTATAAAATGCCGTAATCTGTTTCATGCCTTCCTCGATGGGTTGATCCGAAGAAATCACGGGACCAACGCCGGCAACTTTCCGTTTGTAGTCAACATAACCCAAACAAATTGGGACATTGGCCTTTTGGGCAACATAATAAAATCCAGTTTTCCACTTGGTACGAAGTGCACGGGTACCTTCGGGGGTCACCATGATCGCTAATTCCTTGTGCGTGCTATACAACTTGGCCATTTCATCAGTATAACTCACTTTCCGGTTGTTATCGGATTTTGGTTTTCGGTTAATGCCGATACCTCCGAGCGGGCCGAAAAACAAATTAAACGGGAAACGCATCCAAGTGTGCTTTATGGTAAACTTTACCGGCACTTGAATCGCAGCGAAAGCTAATCTTGCGATGAAAAAATCCCAGTTAGAAGTATGTGGCGCAGCAATCATTACGCATCGCCGCCGCTCTGGGGGCAGATTTTCTGCTACACCCCAGCCAAAAAGTTTCAGTATAAGTTTTGAGATTGTACCCATGTTTTGTAGAAGTTAGATTTTAGATCGTTCGTTTCACTCACTGTTAGATTTTAGATCGTTCGCGTTGCTCACTGTCAGAGGTCAGACGCTGCACTGCTGGAGTTTGGGCGTTCTGCTGATGAACAATCGACTTTTTCTATTCCAGTCATTTGATATAAAAAGTTTAAAGGTACGGGTATAGTCTTGTGATAAAAATTTTTTGCTAAAGAAAAATCATAGTAGGCAGCGAAAAAACAGGTACAGGTATCATATAAGGGAATCATTTTATTGCAAATTTTATTAATAGCCAAAATAGTTGTTGCTTTATGAAAAGTCAAAAGCAACAAAATCAGGAATGATATGAACAGTAGATTTCCTGAATTTTTCGAGATTCCTTAGTATATAAATTTACTTTTCTTCAAACCAGGGTAATAGCCTCCAAGGCGAAGTTTTTGTAAATTTATAAACTTGGTTGTTCCTCAAGGTGGTTTGGGAACAACCTTTTTTTTGTCAAATCTTATAAAATATTAACATTTTTCACTAAATTTATATGTATCAGGCAGCGAAATGGAAGCTAACAGCCTCTAACTACCTATAACACCGCCCGAAAATCGCGAGAAAAAACGAGTAAATTAAAGTAAACCAAAACTCCTAACCCTCTGAAAATTTGAACGATCAACAACTCATAGAAGGTTGTTTACGCAAAGATAAGCGGAGTGAAAAAGCACTTTTTAATAAGTATAGCCAACGGATGTATACGATATGCCGGAGGTATGCCCGCCACGATGCTGAAGCGGAAGATATATTGCAGGATGCACTCATCAAGGTTTATGACAATATTAAAAACTTCAGGGCTGAGGGTTCTCTCGAAGCTTGGATTCGGAGAATTGTTGTAAATACGGCCTTGAAAATGGTATCGAAAAGCAGTTTCCAAAAAGAACAACTTGGCATGGAGAATTATCAAGAAGCTGCCACGGAACCTCGTGCTTTCAGAAATTTATCTGCCGAGGAGTTGATGGGCCTAATCGCCCGATTACCAGATGGTTATCGCATTGTTTTTAACCTTGCCGCGATCGAAGGATATACCCATAAAGAGATAGGGGCAATGCTCGGGATTCAGGAAAGCACCTCTCGCTCACAATTGACAAAAGCCAGAAAAATGTTGCAATCACTTGTTCTAAAACAAGAAAAAATTACATTATGAACCCAAAAAGAAATCAGGAAATAGACCGCCTCTTTCAGGAAAAACTCGGCAGTCATGATTCTGCCCTACCAAACGATTTCTGGGATCGCATGCAAGTGGAACGGGCTAGCCGGAGCAAGCAAATTTCAAGAAACCGGATGATTTGGTTACTGCTATTCTTGTTTGTTTCCACCGCAGGATATAGGCTTTTCTACAATAAAAAAGATCCCAATAGGCAAGCCGTAGTTCTTCAAAATACCATCCTGCAAACACAAGAGCAATCCAATCCAACGAGGATCGCTGCTTTAGACTTGCCTAACCATTCAGAGTTAAAAAACAAGCTTTCCAACAACAATATGCTTTTAAACTCGGCAGAAAATATTGGCACAACAAGCGAGGATAAAAATAAGCATACTGAAGAAGCTTTAGGCGCATTATTTGTACAAAAGAAACAAGCGCACGATAAATCTATCCATAAGACACTAAAAGACAGGGTCATCCTTCAGGAAAAAACCGATCATCATATAAAGACCAATATCACAGCTTCTTCATCAAAACATTTAAGTAGCAGATCAATAGCAGGAGAACGAGCCAGTATTTCAAATGAAATACCCGCATCTCTATCTGAGCAGGTTAATAATAAAAACGCTCACAACAATGTACAAACAACACCTTCATCTCATAAAGGCAAAGTTGGTGATTTAGCTAACCGGCAACCCCGCCCTGCATCCCTTTTAAAAGAAACAGCCACGGAAACTGACTTGTCTCAGCATACACTTTCTTTTCTCAAGACCTCATATAAACCGCTGGCCTCAAGCAAAAAAACAGATGAAAAATTGGATGTGAGTATACACAATTGTCCAGATTTTATCATAAAGAGATACAAAACCTATCTTGAATTTGTCTTCGCGCCTGAATTCGCCGTTAGGAACTTATCGACAAATCAAGCAGCCCTTAACGAGTATATTGGTATTAGAAATCAAACGGAACGAAGCAACTACGCTTTCCATACCGGTGGGCGGATTGCTATCGCTTACAAAAGCGGCATTGTTTTAAAAACAGGTATGCTCTACAGTCAGATTTCCGAACATTTTCAGCACCGGAATAATGAAACCATAACGGAGAAACGATATGAACTGATAGAGGAAATACCTAGTCAAGACGATCCGGGGCGAATGTATCAAGTTTGGGATACGGTGACCTACGTATATAAGGGGCAGCGCGTCAGGAATTATTTTAACCGTCACCACAGCATTGACGTGCCCTTGATGATAGGATATGAAAAAAGGTTTCACGGATTTTCTGTTGCGGTTAATGCCGGGGTTAACCTCAATTTATGGTTTGCCTCAAAATCAACTTTTTTCTCTCCGGAAATGGAACCCCTGAATTATTCTACGGATAATATTTCAGGCCAGGTCAATCTAGATAATTTGGCAAAAGGAAAAACCTTTAAGAGTACAGTCGGGATCAATCTGTTTACTTCCTTTGCTTGTAATTACAGAATATCCTCACGGTCGTATCTCATTTTTGAACCATCATTCAGAATGCACCTGAATTCATTTACCCTTCCGGAAACCGGAATTGATCAATCTTATATTATCCCGGGTGTAATCTTCGGGTTACGATATGAGTTAAATTAATTTTTTCGTTGAGCAGCGAAATTCGGAAATACAGAATCTTATAATCAGACGGCATTAAGTCGTCATTCCTAAGCAGTCGTGATGATTTATATCAAAAGGCTTAAACTACAAACATGTAACAATACTAACCATTAAGACATGAAGGTCATTAAGAAAGAAACAACAAGTTGTTTTCTTAATTCCTTAATGGTTGAAGGAAAATCACTGTTAGTTTAACCATTTAGATATTTAATCATTACCAAACTAATTACATTCATGGTAAGAAATTCATTTACAATACTTATTCTACTGGTCTTTGTATTTACAAGTTGCCGGAACGATTCAGATGAATTTATTCCAACTGAGACGATCCTAAATAAAGAAGAGGGAAACATTGATCTTTTTTTCGAGGAAATAGCCAAACCCCTCGAAACATTTACCGTGCAGGTATCGGAAACAGATACATCACACACTGCTACGGGTACCGCCATTATCATCCCTGCCAATAGTTTAATCATGCAAGATGGTAGTCCTGCGGAGGGTACAATCTCTATGGAAGTAGCGGAGTACGAGCAGAAGGGCGATATCATAAAGTTGGACAAAAGCATGGTTGAAAACCAACACATGTTTGAACCTGATATTGCCATTTATATAAACCTAAAAACAACCGATGGCGAGCCGCTAAGCATGGCTCCAAGTACTGCTATCAGGTTCCATTTCCCGAACATTGGCCTCTCCGAAGATGCGTCCCTGTTTTTCTCTGAAACTACCGATACGGATTGGGCATCCGCAGATGATATTCTCATTGAAGCCAAGGGAGCGGGGATCGCTTTCGAGGTAGAACAAGCTGGTTGGTATACTTATGCCTTTACTGTTGCCCCTCCTACCAATGAAAACTTTGCAGGCAATATTTCGGTTAAACTAACGGATAATTATCAACCAGAAAATACTGTCGTATATTTAGTGTTAAAAGAATATCAAAGTATTATCAAAATGTCTTTTGATGATGGTATAAATCAATTTTCTACAGGATTCCTCAACAATGTTCCGGCTTTCAGCCCTATAGAAATATTTGCAGTTTCTAATAGAACCCCGACAACTTATTTCCAGGGCAGTGTCGTGGATAGCATAGAGGAAGAAGAGGATAATTTCCAGATGGATTTGAGTGAAAGGTCTATACAGGATATAAAGCATCTTATAGATTTTCTGTAAGCTACACAGTAGAAAAAACACTTTCATTCCCCCACAAAACAACTATCATTGCGAAGTGATTGCGAGCCAAAGGTGTGTTCGTTTATATCATTTATAAAATTAAAGTAATTATATTTTTTACAAAAAATGAAAGAAAAAAATAGGTGTTTAGCAACGAAACGGTATACTTTGAATAGCAACACATTCCGTGTAATCATTGGCACATCTCAAAGTTTATATAGATAAAAGGATCAACCAACTTATTAAACTAAAACACTTCTTTTATTCATATAACTGACCTCAAATAATGATCATTTTGAAAACAATATTGTAGGATCAGATACTATTTAATGTAAGAAGGAAAATAAGAGGAGTTTCCAATTCAAACAAATAATAAATAAATACGGAAACCCTCAAAGTTCGAATTAAATCTTTATACCAAACCTATTCGGACAACCACTGTTAACAAACAGGGAACTTTCTCATATTTTTACTTCTCAATATGAAATTATATTAAGCCATTTAAACTATGACTAGACAAGCCTCCTGATATATTTTTATCAGGGGGCTTTCTTTTTCAGAAAAACATTTCATTTACAGGTAATACTTTAAGCATTGGAAACATTAATAAGTATAGAAAGTAATTTGACTCCAAAACCAAAGTAACACTTTCTAAGAAACAACAAATTTTCGAGTAACACCCCAATTCCAATGTTATAAGAATTCAACCGAGCAAGTTGAAATGAACAACCTTTATATAAGCTATTAAAAACAAAGATAATGGTAACCATTAAGCATCTACTACCTGAGCACAAAGTAGATATAATACGATATTTCTAACCCCAAGTTAGGCAAACCAAAGTGTAAACAAACTTTTTCAAACAATAAAACTACATATTTGAAAACGTCGTAAGTATTACGATGTTACCATGTAAAATTTTAAAACTACCATAAGATGATGAAGAATCAGTATACCAACAAATTAAACAAATTTCTCAGCAGTGATAAAGCAGAACAACAGTCTGCTTTATTTAAAAGATGGATAAAGGAAGATAAGACCTTTGCAGATGAGGTTGCCCTGTACAAAAAGCTAGAAGTAGAATTTTCCGATACCGAAAAACAAAAGCTACGGGAAGAACTACAACGATTGGGTAAAAAATATTTTAAGGAGCAAAACTTTCCTCCTCCTCCCGTAAGCCCAACAGAAATTGATGAAGTAGAAAAAATTTTAAAACAAAAGATTCCTTGGAAAAATAAAATACGGAAATTCAAATATTGCTTGATGGAACTTGCTGACGTTCTAGCCAAGACATTCAAGAAGAAGTCAGGAAACAAATAAAATATGATTCTTCGATAATTTTCGCAAATGTCTGGAGCTGAACCTATCTGCGTGATCTTGTCAGGCAGGTTCACTAGATTAGCTAATTGCCAGAATTTTGTCGGTCAATTCTTCAATTGCCCCCACCTACCACGATTTTACCAACGGATCAAAAACATTAACGTGTTCTTTTTCATTCATAAACATCCCCGTGCCGAAGCAGGAGCGGCTTTGGTATCGGGGATTTTCTTGGTACGGTGATTAATTATTAGTCCTTTAATATGCCGAATATGAACACCCTAAGATAGCACTAAACGTTAATAACTCATGAAGTAAATCACCAGCAACAAAGTATATAAATACTATTTTCACAAATCTAAATTACAAAAAATTTATATGCACTATAACAAATACTTACTTCATCATAAAATATTAATAATCAATTATTTAATTGACAAAATAATTATTAAAAATACTAAAAAACATTGTTATTTTTATGCAAATTGTTTCAATCTTGTCTTGCAATCATTCTAAAAAGAACCTACCTTAGCAAGGTAGAAAAAAATAACATCAGGTTTTGTGAATAGGATCAGCTTAAGCCACAAAAAAGTAGAAAAAAATAGGAATAAAGGGTAATACCTATTACACTTGATACATAAACCTTCATATTGAAATACAAACAATGCAATTACTGAAAAACAATTGCAGTAATTTATCACATTTCATAACCGGACAATGTTTGTCTTTGTATTTACGATACGTATGGCATAAAACGAATCTTCAATGAAAATGAAAATGAAACAAAATAAACAAATTAGGATGCTTTTAGGTGGTGACACAAATGAATTGGATAAAATTTTTCAAAACTACTTACCTAACATCATTAAATTCACAATAATCTGCGGAGGAACCAAAACAGAAGGCCTCAATATTTTCAAGATAGCCTTATTGATTATTTATGAGAATGCTCGACAAAAACACTTTGAACTGCACTGTTCCTTTACCGTATACCTCAACACCGTATGTTATGAAATATGGAGTAATAGACACCCAGAAATAGACATAACTTATTTTCACCCCGTACCTTTTTCCCCTCGCTTGAAGAATGATTTAAATGTCAATGATTTAATAATGAATGAAGAAGCAACAAGTTTATTCCGACTTGTCTATGACACGCTTTCCACAGAGGAAAGAAGCATAGTTGAGCTTTCTTTTTCAAAAAAATCACCGGAAGAAATTCAACGAATATTCAACCATTCTTCATGCCAATATACTGGTAAAAGAATTCAACAATGCATGAAAAAATTAATTTATAAGGTAAAAATAGATTCCCGTGTTCATCAAAACATCTATTGGTCTGCCCTATCAAGATTAAAAAAACAGGAAAGAAAAATAATACTCCTTTCCTATGGGAATCATTCCACAAAAGAAATACAAAACTTAATGGTATTACTAAGCCTCAGTGCTACCCAAAATGCCATACGAAAAGCAAAACGGAGTTTTTTCACAATCATACAACAAGACATACAACAATACAAGCGCTTTTTCTGGCAAGCCTATCTACAACTCGAAGAAAAAGAACAACGTTTACTAGCCTTATATTATGCAAAGCAATCATTCCCCGCGATAAACGAACTGATGGGTTATCCTTCTGTCAAAACGACTAAAGATCGCATTATGCGATGCAAAAAGAATCTAGAAACCCTAATTCTCTGTCGATAGCCTTACTGTAATCTTAGAAAACTTTTACATTATTTGTTAACCAAAGTTTAAAATAAGAACAATATGAATTTAAGTAAAAACAAAGGTCCTACGCATTCCAATTATACAGAAACAGAATATTTTGATTTTATACCAATCAAAGAAACTCCGGATACTGCAATAGACGAAGCTTTATATAAAAAATTAGAACAGGAATTTGGAGACAAACCCAAACGGGAGCTCCGAGAAAAGCTTCAGCAAATCGGGGAGGAATATTATGTGAATTTTGATGAGGCAGCATTGCAATCCGATCTTGAAACCCTTGAAAAAGGACTGACTATAGCAGAAGAACTAAAATTACTGGAAAGAGAAGAATCTGTTCACGACAGCAATCATTATATCCAGAGAATCATACAGGGAGACCCAGCTACACTGAAAGAAATTTATGCTAAGTATAGCAACAGAATTACAGCCCTTATCATGAGACATCACGGCTCCCGACAAGATGCACAGGATGTATTACAGGATGCATTACTCGTCATCTTCGAAAAGGCAAGACAACAAAAACTTGAACTGACCTGTGCATTCTACACGTACTTACATGCAGTTTGTTATAACATATGGCGGAATCGCCAAAGTAAAGCCTCTTATAAAGACATTTCATTGGATGCACTTGAATTTGTACATCTTCCAAGCTTAGATGATATCCATGGATTGCTCCAAAAGCAAGATCAACGGAATATATTCTGGGATGTCTTTGGCACACTAAAGGAAAAAGACCAAAAACTATTGCACCTATCTTTTGAGGGGCATTCCTCAGAAGAAACTCGCAAAGCGATGGAATATTCCTCTCTGGAGTACACCAGAAAACGGATATGTATCACCAAGAAAAAATTGGTAAAACTGATCAAAAAAGACCCCCGATTTAAAGAAATGAATGATTAAAAGAGTTCCCCAAGAACCATACCCATAAAGCCTTTGTATAACACACCCCTGCCAGAGTTTAAACGCTCTGGCAATGGGGTTTTACATGCCCTTCCCCCTACCTCATAACACCCCCGTTCACGTCCCTTTTGATTAATACATTGTGTACAAAGTAAGTTCAAAAATAAATTGCCCTCGCACCCTCGACATCTACAAGAAGATTTACGCACGATTTCCCTTTGGTTTACAGTTTCAGATCAGATGCCTATTTTGGTATGTTACCCATTAAAATCAAAAAAATTAAAAAAAATCTGAAAAATCTGGTAATACATCAAAAGCTCAACACATTAACTCTACAAATACCCAACTGGCGAGAAAGCACAAA
>JAHDGC010000081.1 GCA_020627865.1 Saprospiraceae bacterium
GTTTCCATGCACTCAAAATAGGCAAAAGGGAAGGTCGATGCCTAAGGACAACTGTTTTTTTACGAAATTTGTTCGTCAGTAAAATTCGAGTATCTTCTAAGATGGTACTCTTCCCTGCTCCATCTACCCCAGTAAAAGAAATCAATAACCCTCTGTGCATTGTTAACCCCTTAAGGGTATCCAGCAGGTAGTGACCATAATTTCTGCAACGAGCCAACCAACTATTTTCTTTTTTCTTTTTCAGGTAACTGATTAAATGTTCCCTAAGGTCATTATTGAAAGTGGCAAGTATTTCAAAACCATCAATTTCAAGATTATACTTTTCACGGAATTTATTTAAGATGTCATTGCCCTCCGCTTCTGGCAAGGCCTCAAAATAGCGACAATACTTTTCCGGAATTCCTGCATGATTCAATTGATTAAAAAATACAAGGTGCTCAAAAAGACAAAAATGACTATAAGTTTGGACACCATTTACAGTTTTCTTCTGTTGCAACAAATAGTCATTATCGAGATAGACTAAGTTTTTCCTGATTAATTTGTACAAACAATCAATTTGTAGAAAGCTATCATCTTCAAAGTATAAAAACAAATGCTTAATAGTGCTGAACGATTTAAACGCAAACCGCACAATTGTTTTATCTGCCTCTATCATGGCAACAATAGCAGCTGTCAACGATTCCGTCAACAACAAATCCAGATCAGAATCTTGCTCTATTTCTTGATACGATGGCTCGATAAATTTCAATAAGACATAATCTTTGCCATTGAGTAATTGAAATAATCTGTGTATAAATTTATTCCTTTGCAAAAGTATTTTACATTTAAATATATTATAATAATTGTTCACCAAACATTTCAGAGACTTCCGTTTTTGCCTGCCTGACGAGGCCACACAGACAGGGCATTAAATTGAGCACCAATTTCATACCATTAAACCCACTCCTTCTAAACTACATAAACTAGGCTTTCAAAACAGGGATTTTACTCATATCTCTAGCCGCTGCCTCCCAAACATCCAACAACCAATGCACTTGTTGATGCAAGCGGATTTGGCCCATATATTTTGGCAAATAATAACAAATTATATACACGACGTAAAATCTGTAATATTTTTGCCAATTTATTTTATGTGCCTTTAAAAATAGCTGCACTGCTTCCTCATTCATACATCGCTCAACACCTTTCTTAATTTCTTCATATTTCAATCTTTCTACTAAGATACCATTTTGAAAATTAAAATGAAAAAGGTCAAACAAGACAGGCATATCCGGCACGCTGAGTTCCCAATCATAGAGATACAATCTCGATACGGTAAAGTACATATTCCAAGGGGTGAAATCTCCATGCGCAAAAGCAACCACATAATTATCATTACTCTCAAAAGTATGGGAAAGATTAGAGATGTGCTCAGAAATAAGCTGTAATTTTTCCTTCGGAATATCATTTATAGCAGTCGGGTTCTCTGTTAAAATGGGCAACCCTTTTTTTATCGTTTTCCAAGCAGAAATTTCGCGCAGTTGTTTTCTGCTGATGGTCTTTCCATATAATTCTAAGATTGCATTAATGTGAACATCCTTTATGATTGCCGACTTTTCAAATGCATTCGGACGAACATTTGATAAAACAATTCCGTTCTCATTTCTACTAACTTTGGGTATATTAATGTATTCAAAATTATAATCCCCCATACATTTTAAGTGGAAGTATTCTGCCCCAACAAGTTTTTGCGCACTCATTGTTATTGGAACTTTCATAAAATGCGTACATGCTCCGTTTTCGGATAAGGCAATGATAGCTTTCCTGTTTTCCCCTACCGTTCCTGTAAAGATAGCCCACTCCTCAAATGATAACCCTTGAAGGGCAAAAGGTGCTACAGATTGTTCTTTTCGATACATAAAAATACTTCCAGAAGCACACCACTTTTTTATACCCAAAGCATAGGAACCCCGTATGAGTTTTTTAAAAATTGTAGCTTTCAAAGAATCACTATTGTACAAAGACAAAAAAATCGGATCGCTATTTTCAGCTGGGAATATCCAACGTAAACTTTTATCTGGATTGTTGACATAGTATAGCTCCGTATCAGATTTATCTAAGCTCTTGTTAAAGCCAATGATACTTACAATTTTATCATGATTTTTATATTTCGACAAATCCCATACAGAAAAATCTACCAACACATTTTGATGAGGCCAACCCGTAATATCTTCTTCTAGTTCTGCTCTTGACAAATAAATCATGATAGATTTATCGGTATCAATATTAAGTCTCAACTCTGGATCTAAAATAACCAGATTAATATTTTTACAAAAGAATATCTTCTTTAAAATAAGAAGGTCGCTTAGTAAAATTTGTTTTTCCATATGATGAATAAGGTTTAATTTTAATAATCCGAAGATTTTACGACAATGAACATTAAAATGATCAACTGATAAAAGTATATGCCATAATTGGCTTCTCCAAAAATACCGAATTCTGTAGCGGAGTTAATCAGCAAAGGAACAAGCATCGCAATACTGGTCATTTTCAAAATTGTATTTTTCGATATCCCTACGGCTAAAAAGGTCGTTACCATTTGTAACATAACAATAAATGCACCAATTAGTCCAAGATTAATTAAGACTTGCACAAAAGTATTGTGTGTCATGGATGCCGCATAGGCATGGATGCTGTCAAATTTATTGGTAAACGGCGATGGACTAATGCTCATAAATCCAAACCCAAGCAATGGTCTTTGAGGAAATCCGTAAGTGATTAAATCTGACCAAAAGGGAAGGCGCCCTGTCATACTCATCACTTCCCCAACATCACCTTCCTTGACGACAATTGTTTTTATTAAAATAGGAAGGACAAGCGCACCAGCAGCAAAAGTGCCGATAATGAGCCATGCTTTTCTGGAAATCAAAATGAATATTAGCGTTACCACGAGGAAGGCTCCCAAAGAAGAACGCGATTGGGTTAATAACAAAACAGCAACATTAAGCCCCCAAAAAATGATATTCCATCCGAGCGGTTTTCCGCGCCACATCCGGATATAATTCATGGATGCTCCAATAACCGAAAGCATGCCTAATTCGTTTGGGTTGATGATAAATCCTCCCAAACGAGAAACCGCACCACCGTGTGTATCCCTATAAAAAGTGGAGGGATCAATATAAAGCCCGATTAAAAATCCGACGGAAATTACGGCAACCGCGACGGATAAAATTTTATCGAAGGAGGCCAATCCTAAAGTTGCATCTTCGGCTATAATCAAGACATGATAAAACACCCATACAAAAAAGATACTCTCAAACATCATCATCAATTGCAAGAGCGTAAAGATCAAATCTGTAGACCACCAGATAGAAGCTACACTGAGCAAGATATAACATAAATAAAAGATACCACTTAGTCGATTGATGTATTCAAATCGAAAGTCTTTTATTTTTGAAGTCAGCCATAAAAACAGCACAACAGAAAAACCACTCATACCAAATCGCATGGCAATTTTGATAACCCTCGTGACACCAATAGAACCTGGAAAAACCGTAAAGTAGCTCGATATACGAATCATCATCACAATGATTAGTACAACCAATAATACTTTGTGCCATCTTTCGTTTTTAGTCGTATTGATTTGAGCTACTGTAACTTCAGGCTGCATATACTTTCATTAATTTCTTCGCAATGGATTCCCAGTTAAATTCTTGCTCAACCATCACACGGTTTTTTTCTCCTAATGTGGAAAGTCTATTTTCTTTAAAATAAACATTAGCCACTTCCATCACATCTGCAATTTCCTCTGGGGTATTTTTTTCTAAAGTAAAACCGGAATTGTATTTCGTGATAAATGGATTAATATTGGTAGCCTCGCTTGTAATCGTCGCTTTCCGCATAGCAGCAGCTTCGAGCACAGCTGTCGGGAAACCTTCCATTCTTGAAGTATGCAAAAAGACATCCATCTTGTTCAGCAGTTCAAATTTTTCTTGACCAAACTTTTTGCCATGAAAAATAACATCATTCCGAACATCCAATTTACCGACAAGGGATTCTAGTTTCCGCCGGTCATCGCCATCCCCAATTAATTCTAATCGCCCTTTATTTCCTCTTTCCAAATAATATGAAAATCCGCAAAGCATCAAATCTAATCCTTTATGAAAAGTTGCCAACCTACCACAAAAACCAAAGATGGGGATTTCATTTTTGGGTAACTGGTTTTTAAAATTGGGAATATCTTCTAGGTTTTGTCCGTTAGCAATCAGGCATTTTTTAGCATTCGATGTTAGGTTATCTAAATCATTGAATTCATGGATACCCAGCAGTTGCACTTTTTTGGCATTGGCAATTAATTTAGATTCAAAGAGTCGGAAATAAACTTTTTTAAAAGTATTGTTTTTATGCATGGCCATTTTAGTGAGGGAACCATGTGGTGTATAAATATAGGGGATATTTTGCTTTTGTAATAAACGGGCAACTTTATAAAACTCCGGAATAAATGCACCATGAATATGAAAAATAACAGATGCTGGAAGTTGTTTTATAGCAGTGTATAAATGGACATCCAATTTTATCTTATTGTTATATTGTTGGAATATCTTGGTTTCAAAGTTTCGCTCTGGGAAATTTCTGGTTAGCGTATTGGCAATCCCCCAAACCGAGGCATCATACCCAAGATTCTTTTGCGTCAATGCCAGTTGATAGGCGACTTTATTGACGCCGTTCATTCTTTCTGGGTTTGCTTTTCCTAATACGAGATGAATGATTTTCATGGTATAATGTTATTAAGTTGTAATGAATTATGAATATTTTGTCAACAATTCTGCTTTTTTTCTCAAGTTGACAATAAAGAAATAGTAAACAATGAGGCTAATGATCTGGGTCAAAACTAATCCAATCAGCATCCCGTTCATGCTAAAGTTAGCAATAAGCATTTTTGCAAAAAACAAACTAAAAACCGTACTAAAAACATAAGCAATAAAAATGCCCATTGTTTCCTCTATTGTTCTCATATAATATCGAAATGGATGCCCAAAGAAAACAAAAAGATACAACAAGGCATATGCAAAAACAACATTAGGATAGTTGCTTACGCCACTACCATAAAACAGCGTCAAAATTGGAGAGGAAAACACTACAATAAACAGTAGAAATAATATAATAGCCGGTGCAAGCCGAAAAGTCATCTTCTGTAGATAATTAACCAACCCAACATATCCTTGGTCTTGAAAATGCCGAGCAGCATCGACCGGCACGAGGCTTTCCATCGTCAGGAATAGAATATGACACAGGCCGAAAACATTTTGAACCATGCGAACGGCACCAACAGCCACTGTTCCCAACAACGCTCCTCCTACAACGATAAAATAATTTCCAGAAAACCATTGCAATACCGCAGTCCCCAACAACCATTTTGAAAAATGCAGGTGCCGAACTAAAACCTTGTATATATTTTCTTTTTGTATCCCCTGATAGGTCATCTTTACTGCTCCTGTACAGACACTCAATATATTCGCCAACAGGATAGCAGCCAAGATAAAGTTCAACTCGAAATGTCCTTTATAAAAACATAACAAGACCAAACACAATTGGCCAACATACAATACAATATCAATACTCGTTACAAATAAAACATTACCTTTTACAAAATTAATTTTCCGATAAAAGTCGTGGAGCAACTGACAAAAAATGATACCCGAAATCAAAGGAATAAGGTTCATGATATTTGCAGTAAAAAAGTATGGTGCTAAAAATTGGAAAAAGAAAAAGCCAAGCAATAAAGCGATCCCACTAAAAATAATTTGTATAATATGTAGATCGGAAAAGTATTCAGATTGTTCTGCTTCATCTAGTTTTGGTGCAATTGAAAGTAAGGGTTTGGTGATAAAGGCTTGATTTAACCCAACAGCAAAAAGCACTGCCATCCAGGTCAGCGCAAAAACACCGTAGATATCTAGGCCGACAGCTCTTACCAGCAAGATTCCAATCAGGAAATTGCTGCCGCTGACCAATGCTTGATCCAAAAAGGCTAATATCTTTTTGGTTTTTGGTGTATTTAATTTTTTAAAAATATTGTGCATTATATTGGATTAGAACTACTTTATTTGTCAATACTTAAAAACAAGACATTGCCGCTTCCCAAATTCGTCGAGTAATACTGATAGAATTATAGTACCTGATCTTTTCTATCTTTTTTCGGGAATTAAAAACGGCATATAAATTAGGGACATCAAACTCTTTCATCTTTTTCTCCGCAGCTTTGGCCGTCTTCAATTTTGTTTTCTTCCCACGAAAAATAAACAAATTATAATCTGTCTGTTTCATCATCAGTACGGCATCCTCGACCAAACCAATGGCAGGCGCATCAATTAAAATAATTTCATATTCCTTTCTCAAATCATTGATATAAGCATTGCTCTGTGGTGCGAAAAGTATCCCAGAAAAAATATTTTCGATGTTTCCAGTAGGAATTATATCTATGTGTGTAGTATTAGTTTTCACAATCGTTTCTGCTGGTGTAATATCATTTCTCAATAAGGAACTCAACCCTTTTTCATTTTCAACTCCTAAGTGTTTATGTATCTTTGGATTCGTAACATCCATATCTATGATCAACACTTTCTTACCGGAAGCAGCATACAACTTTGCCAGATTTATTGTTGTAAAAGTTTTACCTTCTCCGTGCAACATAGAAGTCAACAAAACAACTTTTCCTTCCCCTGCATGTTTACTTTTCCCGATAAGCAATTCCAGATTCGTATACAGGTTCCCCAACGCATTCATTTGATCCTGCTTATCCTTTCTTGCTTGGCTCAATGTTCCTATAACTGGTGCAGAAAACAATTTTACAACATCATTCTTACGCTTTACTTTCGCCGTAAAAAAATGCTGTAAAAAAGACAATATAATTCCAAAAAGTAAGGCAAAGAAAACACCAACCCCGTAGAATAAAGATTTATTTGGAGAAACAGGAGCACTGCTCACCTCCGCCGGATCAATGATCTCATGAAAGACCGTATTCCCAGATTTTGCAATGGCAATCTCCATTCTTTTTTCCATCATAGAATTGTAAAGTTGCTCATTGAGTTTCACCTCTCTTTCCAGCATCGTCATCGTCTGCTCTTTTGCTGGGAACTCTTGCACTTTTGCAGACATATTATTAATTCTCTTTTCAATTTCATCTTGTCGTATAATCACAATATCCAAGGCATTTTTCACGCTTTCATGAATAAAAGTGCGCATATTGTTTATCTTTTTCACTATCGTCTGCACCTCTTCACTTTTTTCCGTAAATTTTAACAACAGATCCTGCTTCATCAATTCGTAGTTCATCGCCTTGAGAAAGGTTTCCCTAAACAAGGGATCGTTGAGGGCTTCAAAATTGGGGGCGAAATCTCGGAGGTCTTTTCCATCAGCCAGTAGATCATAAACACGTTGAAGTTCAAGTTGTTGAATATCATATTTTACTTTCTCAAACTTAAGCTGCATGATTTCTTTAAGGGTAGCATCTGTTTGTTGCTTGATATTCATGATGTCTTTTCCTGCTTTGAACTTTGCCAATTTTGCCTCAGACGATCTCAATTTTATTTTTACATCTGCCAATTGCGCATCAATGAAATCCAAAGTAGCACGGGCATCATTCCTCTGTTTTTCCCGACAACTTTCAATGTAACTTTCCATCATGCTATTCACAAAACTCGCAGCCTTCTCCGGCACCTCATGTTGGTAGTATAAGTTGACGATCAGAATTTTTTTATCCAGCATCCGGACAAAATAACTGGATTCATTCACGGCTCCACACAAAGCTTTAAGTGTATTAAAACGCAAACCGAAAATATCTCCAACATTCAATTCGACGGCAGCAGGAATTGTACTTTTTTCCAAGGTAGCCGTCAAGCCATTGTAGTAAAACGATTCTCCAAACGCAACATGGTTATAATCCGGAAAGATGTCTTTGAATCGACTATATAAAAACTTATTCGGTGCTATATATTTAAAATAAAAGATCTTATTCTCAGCTTCTTTTTCCAAAGAATAATCCTTTACAACAATAGGTGTTTTGTTATACAATTCCGTTGTTTTGATCTTGCCTACCTTATAATAAGTAATATCAAAATCAAGATTTTTAAAGGCGAGCTGCTTCAGAGATTTTGACTTGAACATTTCAACCTCTGTTAAAAAATCTATGGAGGTTACGCCTTTGGTTATGCCCTTTTCCTCAAACAATGACAATTCGCCTAGATTAATATTCCGCGTATCAATTTTAATAGAACCACTCGCCTGATACATCGGTGTGGTATACCTGATCATTCGGGCAACCAACACCGTAGCTATTACGATAAGTACGATTATAATCGGTAGGCCTTTTAAAACCGGAACGATTAATGTTTGAAATTCTTTCTCTGCGTTCATTGTTTGCTACTCCATCTTTTTAACCCCATCATCACCCAACAATTATTTTACAAGGGAGAAAGCGAGCACAGCAATTCCAGTAATGATACTGGTAATCAAACTGATCTTCGCCAGATTTTTGTCCCAAGTTTTCAATTTTGTATGATTGATATAAACCACATCTCGCGGTTTCAAGATTATATTTTCTTTGGGCAGTGCGTTGATATTCGTAAGATCTAAAGTAAACTTTATGGGTTCACCATTGACAATTCTTACCAGATCAACAGATTGATTTTCAGAATAATCGGTCAATCCTCCTGCCAACCCGACTGCCTCCACCAAAGATATTTTCTCGTTTTCCAATCTATAGCGACCCGGGTTATTGACTTCTCCCAAAATCGTAATAAAGTGATTTAAAACCCTCACATTAATAATCGGATCTCTCAAGGTTTCGCCATACTTTTGTTCCAGCAAATAGTTGGCTTCACTTACGGTTATACCTGATAATTTCAAGCGACCCAATCTCGGGATATTTACCATACCATCATCATCTACCAACAACCATTTTCCGCTTGATTCTGTAGAAGAATAAACATTATTCACAGAACCTACGCTCATATCATTATGGCTCCAAATACTTATAGAAATTTTATCGCCCGGAGTCAACACGGTTTCTTTTGTTTCGTAGAATTCTTCTAAAATATCTTTTGTCAAACTAGTCTTTCGTCCTTCCTTATATTGAAATAAAGGACTAGAGGTATGACAAGAGACACACAAAGTCAGTATCACACTGAGGGTAATATTTTTAATCATTGTAAGGGAATCTAGTAGAGCTAATTTTTGTAAATTCTTAATCCTATTTTTCTTACAAACGCTCCAGAGACTTATATCTCTGGCAATGAAATAACGTCCATATGGGATTCGTACAAACTAAATTATCGGGGAGAGGATTGAGTTGAATAAAGCCATAAAGGTGCCATACTTTACCTCGTCAGAATCCTTTAACTTTATTTTGACTTCAACGTAGCATATTTGTAGTTATTTTGTTTGAAAAAAGTATATGCAATGTCACTTCATTACTCATCAACAACAAAAACTTCTACCCTTCTATTCCGTGCTTTTCCAAAATTATTACTATTGGTTTCTTTGGGTTTATGCTCACCATAAGAAACGATTTTCATCATCTGTGGGGAAATATTATTTTGGATAAAGTATTCAAAGACCGCTTCTGAACGTTTTTTCCCCAACTCATAATTGTACAAACTATCCCCCTCGTCATCGGTATGGCCAGAGATATAAATTTTGCTACGGTTTTTACGTTTTACAAAACCAATTACCTCATCTAAATCCGCATAAAAACGAGGTTTGATATATGATTTGTCGGTATCAAATTCGACTATGGCCGAAACGGATCTTTCTTTCATAAAATACTGATGTTCCCTTTTACCCATTTCTGGGCAACCATTGTTAGATTTTACGCCTTTCAAAAAAGGGCAATAATCTTCCAAGTCAGAAATACCATCCTGATCGGTATCCATACAACCACCTAGTTCAGGCAACCCAGAGACATAAGGACATTTATCTATATCATCTCTTATGCCATCTTTATCAGAATCTTGATACTTCATCGGGCATCCTTGATTGAGTCGGTCACCGTATAAATTGGGGCAAGCATCCAGATGATCCCAGATGCCGTCCTTGTCGGTATCCAAGCAACCATTCAGGTAAACTTTACCTGGCATGAAAGGACATTCATCCAACTTATCTATTACCCCATCTTTATCAGAATCTAATTCCCCATTCTTTTTTTCTAGCGGGATAGTCAACTCCTCTATAGGTTGGAGTATTTCATTTTTTCTACCGCTAAAACCAAAAGTGGCCCCCAGTTCAATGGCCGCACCAGAACTTATAATTTTAGACAATGGAGAATTGTTCGTATCATAACTAATATGGAAAGTACTGTTTTTATATTTTAAACCTGCCTCAAGGATAAATGCATCTTTTATCCGGTAAGAAGCCCCTCCGAAAACTTCGTTCTGTTTGGAAAGCCTATAATTAAATCGCCCCCCAAGTACAATTTCTTGAGCAACACGGCTTTGATTGTAAAAGAACAATCCATCAAGCGTAACTTTATCTATCAGGGGAATATGCAGCACAGAAAAAGTAGAAATTTTCAGGGGCAAACGTTCTTCGGAAAAAGCATAAAATCCAGATGCCGGACGCAGCAAATGAGAAAGCGATAAACCACCTGTAAAGGTGATTGCTGCAATATTTTTCTTCAACAAAACACCAACTCCTAAAGATGGTATTAGTTGTGTTGTCCGCAAAAAATTTTCCCCACTATCAAGAGAGGCATTAAAGCCAGTCCCCTCTATATACTGGCTTTCAAATTGCAACAAAGCAGCTTGGAATCTACGTTGCAATAAATACCCCGCAGCTCCTATGGCAAGCCATTCAGAATGGCCGGAGAGTCTTTTTTTATACGACAGTTTCAATCCCAAGCCCGTTGTTTGTAAAGACGTCTTCCCTGCCCCATTTTGGTAAACGGTAAGGCCATAAGCAACTGCCGATCTACTTTGAGAAAAGGCAGCCATAATATTTCGATAAGGCTCAGCTATCGTTCCCCATTGAGAACGGTATCCTAGTCTAAACTCGTTCGGTTTTTCTTGCAAACTCAAGCTTGCCGGATGTTCTCCCCTTACTTTATTTTCTGATACAAAGAAATAAGGATCTTGCCCAATCAAAACAGTAGAGCTTAAAATTAACCAAACTATAAAAAGTATTTTTATCTTCATTTCAAAATTTATCTTAAAAGCTATTTTGTCAAAGAAACCAATTAGCTTGAAGCTAACCGGTTTCTTTGTAGAAAAATCCTCATCTATCTTATAAGAATAGTATAACCAGATTTTACATTTTGTTCACCAGCAGCATTTTCATAACACAACAGGTACAAATAATTTCCGTTTTCTGCTTTTACACCATTTACGGTTCCATCCCATCCGTACAAGGGAGAAGAAGACTCAAAAATAAGGTAGCCCCATCCATTGAAAACTTTAAAATCATACCCAGAGTTGAGGACTCCAAAAACATTAAGTACATCATTTATACCATCCCCATTGGGCGTAAAAGCAGTAGGCACAAAAACATTCCCACCTTCAGGATCAATGGCTTGTCCAGAGCCACTGCCAGCACCATTTCCCCCTCCTAAGGTTTCCACCAAAATATAATTCGATTTCGCCAAGGTATCCGTACAGCCTTCCGGACTTTCCGCAATGAGTCTAACACTGTAAAAACCAGTAGTAGAAAATTGGTGTGAAGGGGCAAGGAGCGAAGACAAATTACTGTCAGAATCTGTATCTCCAAAATCCCAACGTAAATTTTCTAGGCTTTCATTCGTACAACTGAATTGAAAAACATCATCTGTTGTTCCTATTGTTTGGTTTACATTAAAATCAAATTCCAATGGTGGTAAAACATCAATGGTAATTTCATTGGAAAAAAGTGTTCTTTGATCTTGTGCAGCAGGTGCAGCCTTGTATCGTCCTGAAGTTGTAACCTGCAGTATGGAGTCTGTCTCTCCAGATAGTAAAACATCATCTTTGTACCATTGTATATCCCCAAGAAAATGACTGCTTAACCAAGTGGATTCATCAGCACATAAGGTCGTTGGGCCATCAATGGAAATCACGACGGGTTGGACTTCCACTATAAAAGTAATTTCAACAGGGGCTGAAGTTCCGATACAGCCATTGGGGTTAGTTACTTCAACCGTATAACTCCCAGGCTCCGTAATGGTAATCATTTGTGTCTCCTCGCCGGTAGACCAGAAATAAGCACTACCCTCGCTGGCCAAGAGCTGTACAGAATCCCCTGCCGATAACAACGTATCTCCTAAAACTTCAATTTCAGGAGTACTACCTTCCACTACTTCCAAATTGATTTCTCCGGATAAAACACCTATAGTATCTTTAATACCGACTACTTCAAAAAAATAGCTTCCAATTTCTTCTATTGGAGTTTCGTACAAAGTACTCGTCCCGCTTTGTACCAATTGGTCATTTTGGTAAAAATGATAGGTATCAAAAACGGCCGGAGAAGCTTCTATGGCAACAAACTCTCCAAGGCAAATGATATTCCCAGCATTCAATAAGGAGAGAAAAATATGCTGCGGATTATTAGGGTCATTATTATCAAAATTAATAATTTCCCGGACCAGATTATTGTAAGCATCCGCAATATAAATTTTATTGCTAAAGGAGGAGAAGGCAATCCCCGTAGCACCACTGAAAGTAGCCGTCATTGCTGGGCCGTCTGTCGCCCCTGTTACCTCGACAATACCGGCCAATGTCATAACCTGCCCGGTTGTATTTATTTTTCGTATGATCTGGTTATAGCCATCCGCAACATAAATATTTCCAGCAATATCAACAGTAATATCCCAAGGATAATTGAAAGTAGCGAAGTCGATATTCCCGTCATTATGCCCAACAGTTCCATTACCAGCAATAGTAGTCACCACACCTTCTGGGGTAATTTTTTTAATCTTATGGTTCCATTCATCCGCAACTAAAATATCTCCATTGCGGTCAAGAGACAAACCATATGGTCGATTAAACCTTGCCGCTATTCCGGGTCCATCCCGATCTCCAACCTGATAGGGACTACCTGCAATAGTGGAGACAAAGCCTAAGGGATCAACTTTTCGAATCACATGGGTGAGGTGATCCGCAACATATAAATTCCCCTGATCATCCATTTCTATTCCGGTTGGATTACCGAAACTCGCTGCGGTTCCAAAACCATCTGTACCGCCAAAGATACCAGATCCCGCCAAAGTTGTCACGACACCTTCTGGGGTCACTTTTCGGATTTTATTATTTCGGGTATCCGCTACATAGATATGTCCATCTGTTCCAACACAAATGCCCCAAGGTTCGTTGAAACGTGCATCTGCCCCAGCAGCATCAGTACTACCCGTTATTCCTGGGCTTCCGGCTATCGTAGAAACGATACCATCCGGAGTAATTTTCCTAACAATATGGCTCCATCTATCACAAGTATAGATATTCCCTAAACTATCGACGGCGATTCCGTGCGGATTATTAAAGGTGGCAACACTACGGTCTCCGTCCATACTCCCGGCAACCAGTGGAAATCCTGCGACCGTATTTACCTGTTGTGCCAATAGGCTTACACCGTAAAATAAAACCAAAAAGGAAAAGGTTATTTGTCTCATGATAAAATAAGTGAGTTAATTATATCTTATAGCTTCCTGTAGCTGCAAGGGTAATTCAAAATCAAAAACAAGTCGAGGTTGTTTGACCTTGCCTTCTGCCAACTCTGCATACTTTTGTGCAATGACAGACCAGCAGTATCGCCTTTGCGCCACTTCTGTTAATCTCTTGGCAACACTATTTAAGTTTAAACTATCTAAATCCTGAACCAAAGTTCTCAGCTCTTCTTTATCCTTAAAATAAATGGCCTTAAACTCTGTAGTGATTTCATTATAGATCACTTCATAACAAAGTATAGGTAAACCCAGATACATCGCTTCCACAAGAGAAGGGTTCGTCCCCCCCGCCCCATGCCCATGAACATAAACTTTAGCATTAGAGCGAATTTGATTTAAAAGACTTGGGTCATAGATAGGATCTAACAAATGAAAATGTTTAAGTGAACTATATTTTTCCTTCAATGCTTTCCCGTATTCACTATGATTCCAGTTTCCTATGATAACCAGTTCAATCTGTTCTTCGGATTCAAATGCATCAAGGATGAGATGAAGGTTATTGTCCGGTTCGATACGGGCAACTTTAAAAGCATAATCTTTTTGAAGAAATGAATACTTTTGTATCGTACTCTTTTTGATTTCTTCTTTAGCATTATGATCCGCTCCATATTCTATCAAGATGCTGGATATACCATATCTTTCAAAAGCATACTTTTGAATGGCCGCATTATCCGCTATAATATCATTTGCATATTTGACCGCCATTTTTTCACTGAACAATAAAAACCGTTTAGCGAAGGTATTCCATTTTGGTCTTCTCCATTCTATGCCATCAATGTTGACGATAATTTTCTTATACGGAAATAACAATTTGATTACAGGCAAAAACATACAACCTGAAACCCCCAGGATCAGCAGAATATCACAATATATAGCCGCATGAATCATGGCTACAAAATCATATAAAACGCTTTGCAAACCATTCGGACCAATCGGAATATATTTAATGGCCGCACCATTCCAGTGCGTCACACGTTCCTCTTCGGGATAATGTTTTGTACTGTTATAAACGGTAATGTCTATTTTATCACTAAGATTCAAAACAAGATGATGTGCCAACGTTTCGAATCCCCCATATTTTGCGGGCACACCAACGGTTCCGATGATGCCCATTTTAGGAATGAGTCTTGTCATTGTAATTGTGTTTTTTAGTTGGGAGGAGGGGGCTTGAAATAAAATAGAGGGGAATTTCAATACCTGTGATTACAGAAATGATATGACGTAACCATAAAATTCAACGCCTATAAACACGTTGAAAATTC
>JAHDGC010000082.1 GCA_020627865.1 Saprospiraceae bacterium
AAAAACTACCACTAGCTTGTGAAATTCTCGCTAGGAACAGGAGCCTTTCTACCAATGTCGAGATTGGTTTCCGGGAAGAATTGCGCATGCATCTAGAAAAGGAGCAATATCTTCATGTGCCTTTTGTCGCTATTTATCGACAAATATTTTTTATGCTTACGGAAGCAGACAAGGAAGATCGTTTTTTTTATGATTTTAAAAAACTATTGGATGAGCACATCTCTAAAATTGCAGTTGCTGAATTATCCAGTATTTTTCAGTACGGCATTAATTATTGTGTACAACAAATCCGGAGTGCCAAACCCCATTTCATCGAAGAAGCCCTGAATTTTTATCTCCGAGGCTTGGAAAGTGGGGTGCTATTGCAAAAGGGAGAAATCTCGCCTTGGGACTTTAAAAACATTATCCGTTTGGGTTTGAATTTAAAACGCTATGATTGGACGGAAAATTTCATTCAAACCTACAGTGAGAAATTGCCCGCTCAATTCCAAGAAGATGCACTTAATTACAACATGGCAGATTTGTATTATTACAAAGGAGAATGGAACAAGACTATTGAACTGCTCAATAACGTCAGTTTTACGGATTTGTCCTATCGTTTAGGGACACGGTTTCTATTGTGCAAAATTTACTATGAAACCAATGCCGAAAATGCCCTGTTGTCGATGCTAGCTGCCTTCCGTATTTTTTTGAAACGAGATCGGAAAATGGCAACGGACTTGAAAAAGTCTTACCTAAACTTGTTGAAATACATCAATCTATTATTGAAGACAAAAGACAAAAAACAGTTGGAAAAAATGAAAAATGAAATTCAAAATTTACCCTTACTTGTAGAACGAACTTGGCTACTAAAAATGCTAGCCCAAAAGAGGAGTGGTTGATTGGTTAAAAAATAGGATGATAGGATTGTTCTTGAATCTTTTGTGCGATTTACCACAACTCCTTTCTACCGGCAGAGCAGCATCTGACAATGAGCAACGAGAATGGTCTCTATTCTGTCAGCGCAGCGATCTAACAATGAGCGCCAGCGAATGATCTAAAATCTAGTATCTAACATCTCCCCGATAATCTCCTTCATCATCTTCGCCGCCAAAGCCGCCGTTATCCCCTGAACATCCCGTGTCGGATTAAACTCAACAATATCTGCACCGACAATTTCTCCCTTTAAGTTCTGTATCATGTCAATAACTTGCCTAGACGTTAATCCCCCCGGTTCATGATGAGAAACCCCCGGCGCAAAAGCTGGATCAAAACCATCCATATCTAGTGAAATGTAAACCGACCCTTCGAGCTGCGGCAACTGCTCCCGTTCAAAATTTTTCATCTCAAAGACCTCCACTCCAAATTTTTCAGCCTGCTCCCGCTGGTGAGGATTCAATGTCCTGATCCCGACCTGTACCAATCTCGTTGCCAGTTTTTCTTCCATGATTCTCGCAAAAGGACAAGCATGCGAATGAGGATCACCTTCATATTCGTGATAAAGATCGGTATGGGCGTCAATATGCAAAATCGTGAGCTTAGGGTAGATTTTATGAAATGCTTTGAGAATAGGGTAGGTGATAGCATGATCTCCTCCTAATGTAAGTATACTGTTATTTTGGGAGAGGTGTTCTGCTGTTATTTTTTCAATGTCAAAATAATCACTGATCTCAAAATCACCTTTGTCAACAACAAGGGATGTGTTCGTATCTACACCATTTTCTGCAAAGTAATTGGCCGCTCCATTATGGTATGTTGATAATCGGTGGTGCTAGTGCCGGCCCTTTTAAAAAAGAGGATTTTTTATCGTAAAGTATGCCTTGTATAATCATGATAAATGACTGTTATATTATTATGTCAATGTTTTGTTAAATTACAGGTGGCATATGCTTTACCACGAAATTTTTGTACCAGCAGCACGGCATCTGACTTCTGTCAATGAGCTTCGCGAGTGGTCTAAAATCTAACAATGAGCGTCAGCGAATGATCTAAAACCTAGAGTCTAACCTCCTTCCACTTCCCCCTCCGAAACACCACAATACAAAGAATCGCAAAAACAGTTTCACTAATCGCAACAGTCCAATAAACGCCTTCCGGTCCCCAGCCAAGAGAAAATGCCATAAAAGCAGCCAGTGGAATTTCCACAACCCAAAAAGCAATCAAGTTCAAAATCGTGGGCGTTTTAGTATCTCCTGCACCATTAATAGCCTGACTGATGACCATGCCATAAGCATAAAAAACATAGCCGATGCATAAAATTTTTAAACTCATACTCCCAGCGCGGATAACCTCCGCTTCATTCGTAAATAGACCTATTATAGGTTGTGCAAAAAGAAAAAATACGATAGAAACAAAGAACAAAAAAGTCATATTCATATAAGCCGTTCGCCAAACCGAAGTCTCCGCCCTTTCCGGTTGCTTTGCTCCGAGGTTTTGCCCTACCAAGGTCGCGGCTGCCATAGCCATTCCCCAAGATGGTAAAATCGTGAAGAATACAACCCTAATGGCCGTAGTATATCCTGCCACTTCTGCACTACCGAATACTGCTACAAAACGCATTAAAAATATCCAGCTCGCTGTACCAATAATATGCTGGCCAGCACCTCCAGCAGAGAGATTTAGTATTTGCTTAATGATTGGAATATTCAACCGAAAATGTTTCAGCCGCAATTGAATAATAGCACTCCCTTTATACAAAATCCAAAGCTGATACAAAACACCGGTACCTCGTCCGATACTCGTTGCGACAGCAGCGCCTTGTACCCCCAGCTCCGGGAATGGACCAATCCCAAAAATAAATAAAGGATCAAGGATGATATTTAACCCGTTTGCAATCCATAAAGAACGCATCGCAATAGCAGCATCTCCAATACCTCTGAAAATTCCATTGAGTAAAAATAACAATAAAATTACAAAATTGGTGCCCAGCATGATTTTGGTATAACCACTCCCCGTTGCAATCAACTGTTCTTCGGCACCCATCATCCGTAACACATCTTCCGCGTAAACTAAACCAAATATCCCCAACACAGCAGCAACAGAAAATCCCACCAAAATAGTTTGCGCCGCAGCAATAGCAGCAGCTTCTTTATTCCCTTCTCCAATACGTCGGGCAACCATCGCTGTTGCAGCGGCACTAATGCCAAAAGCAATGGCGAAAACCATCATAATGACAGATTCCGTAAGCCCAACAGTGGCCACAGCATCCACACTGATTTTACTGACAAAGTAAAGATCTACAATGACAAACAAGGCCTCCATCACCATCTCCAAAATCATCGGAATGGATAGCATGAATATGGCTCGGTTTATACTTCCCGTCGTAAATGATTTCTCTGTCCCCTTTACAGCCGTTATAAAATCTTTCAGTATTTTTTGCATACAATTTTCTTGTCCCTGTCAGCGTAGCGGCCTGCCTGCGTATCCGCAGGATAGGCAGGTCTAACAACGAGCAACGCGAGTGATCTAAAATCTAAAAGCGCAGCGATCTAACATCTATTCTAACCCTTGTTTGATCCCTTTCTCTATCGCCGGAACCCCCTTCTCCATCCATTTCGGTAATGCTGCATCTTTCAAATAATGATCAAAAAACTGTTCCATCCGCAAATTAAAATCCATCCGATTCTGCCGCTTCACAGGCCAATGCGGTTCATTATTATAATTCAACATCCAAGCCTTTTTTCCCAATCTCCGCAACGCAACAAAAAACTCTATCCCCTGATACCAAGGTACCGCACCATCGTTGTCATTGTGTAAAATCAGCACGGGTGTTGTAATTTTGTCAATGTTAAAAATAGGAGAATTCTCAATATACAATTCTGGTTTTTCCCAAAGCGTTCCCCCAATCCGGCTTTGCGTTTTTTCATACTGGAACATCCTACTCAAACCTGAACGCCATCGGATGCCACCATAAGCACTAATCATGTTGACAACCGGTGCGCCAGATTCCGCACAGGCAAACATATCTGTTTTCGTTAGTAAGTGCGCAACTTGATAGCCGCCCCAACTATGACCCTGTACCCCAATTTTCTTAGCATCAATGAACCCTTCCTGTAACAATGATTCTACACCAGAAATGACAGATTGAACAGCACTCTTTCCCGGATAACCCACTTCATAAGGGACATCGGGATTGAAAATGACATATCCTCGATTGGTGTAATAAGTGTAGTTGATGGTAGAACGATGCGGATCGGGATGACGATGCCTGTGCAAACGGTGGGAACTGCGTTCATAAAAATTGACCAACAACGGATATTTTTTATCCGGCGAAAAATCTTCTGGTTTGACCAGTAAGCCTTTAAGGGGTTCGCCAGAAGGGGCAATCCAGTGATGAAGAGAAATATTACCCCATTTGTAGTCTTCTTGTTGTGGGTTGGTGTCACTTACCCTGATCGGATTTTTAAAACTCAAATCATCCAATAAAATATTGGGGAAGGTTGCAAAATTCTCTCTGGTGAAAATGACTTTGTTGGTATCCTTCGCTTTTTTGGGGAAACGTTGATAGGAAAAATTATTGCTGATAAGTGAAGTTAACTTTCCTGTCTTTAAAGAAAGTCTGGCATAGCCGCTACTCATATTTTCTTCATTAAAAACATAGAGTAAAATTTCTTCATCGGGGAAGACAGTTTGTCTTTCTTCATCAAGTCGGATATAGCGATATCGATCTTTTGATACTCGACCGTTGGTTAGTCGTTCAGGTTTCTTTTTATTTTTAGGATCAATTTTCCAAATATCAAAACGATCATAAATGAAAATATTTTTATCATCTTCACTCCAAGCCATTACACCATAAGATCGGGGTAGGGAAGGGCGATCATTTAATTCATCATAAAAAGGAACTACCTCGTTGTTGGTAATGGTGTATATTTTTTCTGATTTGATATGATACGTTACCCAGTTCGTGTCTATACTGTTGTACCAGTAGGCATATGTTGCGTTAGGAGAAAGTCGTGGAGAAGTTTTTACTTTCTTCCCAATAATTTTCTTTGTGCCGGAATTCATGTTTACCACATAAATATCTTTATAGGAAGGGTAGCCTTCCCAAGACAAAGTCTCATAATATTTTTGCTCCTGAACACCGAGAGCATATTCTTTGGTTTTATCTTTATCAAAAACCATGTAATCAAAATCTGAGGAACTTACATTTGTGAATGTATTGTTTTGTAAATTGTAAATTACTGGAAAAGAGCGCGTTTTTTCTTCCTCAAGTTGTACATTTTGTTGTGGGTAAACCCTCTTATCCTCTGATGTCCAAACCTCCACTTCGACGATTTCTTCAGGTAGCAATGAGGTGTCTTGGAGGATTGGTTGAGGCGCAATCCCGAAGGTAAGTCTTTGCTCATTTTCCGAAAAGTGAAGGCTCCCATGTTCGCTGATAATCCAATCTTTAGGGAGGAAATTACTGCCGTTATTGGCGATGAGTTTTGCCGTATCAGGCCCATTTTTATAAAGCCATAAATCCCACGGGCGAATCTGAACTTCGGTCGTATCTTGATCCGTAAGGAAGGCGGCATAGTTCCCATTTTTGCTGAGTTGTAATCCCTTGAATTTTGCTTTCTTCCGGCAAATTGGTTTTAAGTTTTCGCTGAGACAATTATAGAAATAAATACCTTCAGTAGAAACCGAGTCAATACCTGTGGTATGTAAAAGTAATGTTTGAGCCTCTTCTGCATGAAGATATGTTTTGACAAACGCTATGGAATCTTCCGTTTCTGTATCCAAATTCCGAATGATAAGTACACTTCCGTTTTCATCAGATTCTTGCTTCGGTGGCTTACTTGTTTTCAAGGTATCCTTTGCGGATTGTAATACTGTATCTGTTTCGATAATGGTTGCATCGTCGAGTTGATAGGCCAGAAATCCATGCCATTTTTCAGGCAACTGGAAGGATTGAAGCCGAGGAATTTGTTTTACTTTTCTGGTCGCAAATTCATAGATGGTTAAGGTGTCTGGAGGAAGTTTGTCTTCCTTGATTTTCTTTCTCCTCATGCTAAGCAACGTATCCAAAAACGGGGTTTGTCGGAAGACTAGAAATTTATTGTCCGCACTGATTTTGGCATCCGTTCCTCTTTCGAAACTGGTGTTAATTTTCTTTCGTACATCATAAATCAGCAGGTTCCCATCTCCCTTGCCGGGACGTTCTTCATAAACAACCCAGTTTCCATCATTGGATATTTGGGCGTTGTGGATGGTTTTCCAAAGATCATAAACATCCACATCCATTACTTTTTTTTCAAGTGCTTGCCCCGAAATATTTTGGCAAAAGAATAACAATAGAAAATTGAAAATAAGATACCTCATAAGTTTTGTTTTTGTAAAAATACTGATTTTGAAAATGTAAAAAAACGTAGAGACGCTATACATAGCGTCTCTACATTTTTTATTCGGCATACCTCATTGATGCTTTGAAAATTTTTGTACCTTCAGAAGAACGTACAGACAAATTACTAGCCTACTTCCTCTTCGGGTGTACCAACTTCATCTCATCAACAATCCACTTCGCACCGGCAAATTTATCCACAATAAATAAAACATACCGAATGTCTACCATGATGTTCCGACAAATAGAAGGATCATAATTAATATCACTCATCGTGCCTTCCCAAACTCGGTCGAAATTCAAACCAATCAAATTTCCATGTGCATCAATAGCCGGACTTCCGGAGTTGCCACCTGTGGTATGGTTAGAGCCAATAAAACAAACGGGCATCTTTCCATTTTCTCCATAATCCCCATAATCCTTTGCCTTGTACAATTCAATCAACTTTTGCGGCACATCAAATTCATAATCGCCCGGTTTATATTTTTCCATTACCCCAGAAAGGTAAGTGGATGGCGTATAGGTGACGGCGTCCCTCGGTTGATAACCTTTTACTTGGCCATAAGTCACCCGCATCGTACTGTTGGCATCTGGATAAAAACGTTTCTCCGGAAAGACTTCAATAAGCGCTTTCATGTAATTGCGTTGCACGGCATCAATCTGCTCCTTGTATTCATTATAAGGCTTAGACACATGTTCGTTGTACTGATCATTGATTTGCACATAAAGTTTATAAACGGGGTCTTCCTTAATTTTTGCAACAGCAGCCTCCGATTCCATCTGGAAAATTTTATCCAAGCCTTCTTGAGTTGTAAAGGCTGTTTTAGTATAGAGCGATTTGATAAAATCAGGATAACTTATTCTTATCGTTGGTGTGGGGTAGATTCCAGTAGTGGCTTCTTTTATCGCAGCGTTTTTTATGTACATGTCCAGCAGTGCACTACACACTTGCTGATCAATTTTAGGGCTATAATTTTTGTAAAAATCTTTTAGGTAATTGCTCAGCCGATCTCTGAATCCCAAGTAGCCTGCTTCTCCATTTTGTTCATATTGCCCGATTAATCTTTTCATCAAAGATGCCGTGCGGAACAACTCTATATTTCTACCCATGACCTCATTGTAGTAATCCCTAGATTGTGCATAAGGCTCGATGGCTTTGTATAACTTTTCAAATTCTGGTAAGATATTTCCGTAAGCTTTTTTTGTTTTTTTATTTTTAGCAATCGCTTCGGTAAACTCTTTTTCAAATTTTATTTTACGACCAATGCCGTCCGTTGTTTTGATGCCCTGACTTTCTCCGATCCACTTTTTCCAGTAGTTGGCAATGCGAGCAAATTTAGAAGCATATTTTATTTTAGTGGCTTCGTCCTTCCTCATTTCTGCATCCACAATTTTTAGAGCCTTGTCCCGAATACCAATCTTGGCCGGATTCAATATATCTACAGTTTGCGCAACAGCAACTTTGGGTAAGTATTGATTTGTCCTGCCAGGGAAACCAAAAACTAAGGTGAAGTCATCCGCTTCGACACCATCTACAGAAATCGGGAGAAAATGTTTGGGTTTATAAGGAACATTGTCTTCGGAGTAATCCGCCGGGAGATTATCTTTGCCAGCATAAATCCGGAACAGGGCAAAATCCCCGGTATGTCTTGGCCAAACCCAATTGTCGGTATCTGATCCGAACTTTCCGATGCTTTCCGGTGGGGCACCGACCAGACGAACATCCCGATAGGTTGTGGTTACAAAAAGGAAATATTGGTTGCCTTTGTAAAAAGGTTTGATGACAACATCCTCATGGCTTTCTAGTTTTACATTTTGCTCTACCGCAGCTAAATTTTTATCAATAGTAGATTGTCTTTCCTTTAAGGTCATTTTTTGCGTTACGCCTTCGAATACATCTTTGGTGACATCCTCGATCCGAACAATAAAGGTGGCGGTCAATCCAGCATTGGGCAACTCTGCCGCCATATTCTGTGCCCAAAATCCATCTTTCAAATAATTTTTCCCGACAGAAGAATGGGACTGAATTTGGCCATAACCACAGTGGTGATTGGTCAACAAAAGTCCTTGATCAGAAATCAATTCCGAGGTGCAAAACCCGCCAAAATGGACGATGGCATCTTTAAGGCTTCCTTTATTGACGCTATAAATATCTTCGGCAGACATTTTCATCCCCATGCTTTGCATCTCCGCCTCGTTCAAAGATTTCAAGAGTAAGGGGAGCCACATGCCTTCTCCGTCATCTGCAATGGCAAGATTGCTGAACGCACAAATGAGCAGCCCTAATAATATTTTTTTCATCATGATGTTAAGTTTAATTATTGAAAAAAGCTCGGTAGAGACGTAATGCTTACGCCCTGCGGATGCTTAAGGAATTTCTAGAATTGGAACATATTTCATTAAAGTAATAAACGATAAAAGTAACGCTTGCAAACTAAAACTGCAAGCGTTATATAAAGTTTTTTAATAAAATGCTAAAGATAGCTATTCAAAAGGCTTGCTCAATTAGAGCTTCACAGGAGTAGATTTAGTGCTCAAAAGCCGAGAAAATATGAACCAATCACTAGCAACAAGCCAAAGATCAAGCTGCGGAGTGATAGCATTAATACTCGATAGGCCAAGAAAGTGTGAACGGATAACCAGCAACCAATCAATTCAACTCATTCTTATATGCTTTCCTCAAATTACCTGCGGTATTGAACCATTCCGCCAATCCATAAGCATAACCTTTGCCGGAAATATTATGTTTTTTGATCGCCTTTCTTTTATTCGCCAGCTTATGAATACTCCGGATAATTTTTCCTCTGATTTGTTCGGGTGTATCCGTACTTTTTGTAGATTTTGCGTGCTCCAATGCTAGCGTATTGAAATCTGAGTTTACAAGCGGCTTGTTATGTGCGGCAAGTGTTTCTAGTATAAAATTGTCCCATTCAGAAAGCCGATAACCATTGGTTTTCTTTTTCGTGAATTTTTTCCTTGTTGATATTGGTGGTATGACGATGGTGACGTTGTCAGAAACTTTTTTAATTTGGGCTTGCCGTTTTTCTGGTTGAGCAGTCCTTGATATTTTGTTCGATACCCTTCCATTACTTTTTACTATCCTTCCATTACCGTTTTGGTTCCCTCTCTTTTTTAAATGTTTTTCAATTTCAGAAATAACTTCATTAGCTTTGTTCATCTGGAAGGCCAACTTATTTAATTCTGATTTGTAATGCTCTAATAAATCCTGAGCTTCTTCTTTGTTTAAACTAGAAATATTCATTCTTCTTTTTTGTTAATATATTATATTTTGTTCTGTGAGCGCAATATAAGTTTTTTTTGAATATGGTGTGCGCTGTTTTATGACTTTATGGTGTTTTGTTTGTTGTTGAACAAAATGGGTGTGGTTACTATTTGATGATTTAATTTGGTGTATATTTTTGTATGCTGAAATGCATTGCAAAGTTTGTTACTTGTGGGTAAATAAAATAAGGCCGTATTGTGCAAACCATAACGCATACTGAACGATATAAATTTTAGAGGCATAAATTTAAAATTTTAATCTCATATTTTTTTTGTAAAATTGCAGGAAAAATATTCATTTTTTAAATAAAGACTTTTATCATGTACAAACCATTTTTTACAATCGTTCCTTTTTTGATTTTGACACTCTGTCTGTTTTCCTGTAATGGTGATGGTGGTAATGCGGCGACTAAAGCTACCACGCCCGTTGTGGCAAAAGAAAAGAACAAACCAATACCATCAAAAGATAAGCGGAAAGTTATGGTTACTGGAAAATCTGCAACCGTGAAGGCTGGTGAAGTGGTTTGTGTAGATGTTGTTGCCTATAATTTTACAGATGTTTTGTCCATGCAATATGGCATGAACTGGGATAAGGATGTACTAGAATATCAATCTGTAAAATCATTCGGCTTGCCGGGCCTTGGCGCAAATAATTTTGGCAACACCAATGCAGCTTCCGGAAAACTCGCCATTTCTTGGTTCGACAATAACCTCAAAAGCATCAGTGTCGAAGATGGCAAGCTCATCTACCAAGTTTGCTTCAAAGCCATCGGAAAGTCCGGAACCCAATCAAAATTCGTCATCTCTAGCGATCCAATTGTCATCGAATTTTCTGGCAAAGGGGATCAAATGCTGAATTTGGATACGCAGATGGCTTATGTGAAGGTGCAGTAGGTGCCTGTTTGGCAATTGTACAAGAAATATATGCTAAAAGTTATTCCATACATCTTTGAAGCCTGCTTGACTCATCGGATAGCCTGGTCAAGCAGGCTGTTATACCAATATCCGGAATATGCGAAGTGCAAAAATTGTGAAATACCTGTTTTTGTTCTTTTGTTATTTAAACTTAATTGTTTACATTTGTAGACTAACACTAATGTAATATTTTTCAAGGAATCTCCTGCCCTAAGGATTTTACAAAAAAAATACCTGTTTTTTAGGCTATGATAAACTAGGTATTCCTTCAAAATTCATAACTCAATAATGGATTTAGGTCTCTGTATATGCATTTCTTTTGATTAAGAGCATATGCAAATGAATAATGTATTATTATTCTTAGACTTTCTCATATTGAAAACAAAACAACAACAATGAAAAATAATAGTTCACACCTCACTATTTTATGCCTTACTATTTTATGCCTTACATTTTATAATTCGCCCTTTGCGCAAGTGCAAATGGGAGAGGATATAGATGGAGAAGCGGCAGAAGATTATTCAGGTGCCGTATCGCTGTCTTCCGATGGTAATCGTGTTGCTATCGGTGCCTCTGGGAATAATGGAAGTGCAACCGGTTCGGGGCATGTTCGTGTTTATGACTGGTCTAACGGAAATTGGATACAGGTGGGAGGGGATATAGATGGAGAAGCTATAGACGATTATTCAGGCTTTTTAATATCGTTGTCTTCCGATGGGAGTCGTATTGCTATCGGTGCAAGGTTTAATGATGAAAACGGAAGTAATGCGGGGCATGTTCGTGTTTATGATTGGTTAAATGGAAGCTGGGTTCAGGTGGGAGGGGATATAGATGGAGAAGCAGCAGGAGATTATTCAGGTGCCGTATCGCTGTCTGCCGATGGGAGTCGTGTTGCTATCGGTGCACATGGGAATGGAAATGATGCAGGTCATGTTCGTGTTTATGATTGGTCTAATGGAAACTGGGTCCAAGTGGGAGGGGATATAGATGGAGAAGCCCTAGAAGATCATTCTGGTGATAAAAATTCCGTATCGCTGTCTTCCGATGGTAGCCGTATTGCTATTGGGGCAAGGTCTAATGATGGGAATGGAGTTAATGCAGGCCATGTTCGTGTTTATGGTTGGTCGAATGGAAACTGGGTCCAGGTGGGAGGGGATATAGATGGAGAGGCTGCAGGAGATAACTCGGGTTCCGTATCGCTGTCTTCCGATGGCAATCGTGTTGCTATCGGTGCCTCTGGAAATGATGGAAATGGGACAGGTGCGGGTCATGTTCGTGTTTATGATTGGTCGAATGGAAGCTGGGTACAAGTAGGGGGAGATATAGACGGAGAAGCTGCAGGAGATTCTTCGGGTTATTCCGTATCACTGTCTTCGGATGGTAGCCGTGTTGCTATTGGGGCAGCTCAAAATGATGGGAATGGAACTAGTGCGGGGCATGTCCGTATTTATGATCTGTTAAATGGAAACTGGGTCCAAGTGGGAGAGGATATGGATGGAGAAGCCGCAGGGGATCGTTCAAGTGATAATAGTTCCGTATCGCTATCTTCGGATGGTAGCCGTGTTGCTATTGGGGCAGCTCAAAATGATGGGAATGGGACTAGTGCGGGGCATGTCCGTGTCTATGAGAATTTTTTCTCTATATTCATTACAGAAAACAATCCCGCCTGCGTCGGTGCAGAAAATGGCTCTATACAAATACAGTCTTCGGGACTCGCCTTCCCGTTTTCCTATACTTATGCCTTAACTGATGAAAGTGGAACCGTAATTTATAACAATATATTTGAATCCTCTGATTTTACCCTCACTGATCTTGTCGCAGGGGATTATGAATTTAGTGTTGTTGATGATGGAGGAGAAACCTCAAGAAAGTTTTACCTGGACTGCCCGGCAGTTTCTTTGAAATCATTGATATTACAACGACAAACAGTGTTAACGGCTTCCCAAATGGCAGTATGCTCATTACGACGGCCGGCGGCAGCCCCGATTATACCTATAGCTGGTCAGGCATATCTTCCGGTAACAATACGGTTGCTACGGAGAGCCTCGAAATCAATAATCTCGAACCAGGGCTTTATAATGTGACCATCATTGATGCGGATAACAATACCGTAATAAAAAGTGTCACCATATTGGATGAAACCAACCCAGAACAAACTTGCACAGAACCGCTTGATATTGTTATCCTGAATGATGTCTCCGGCTCTGTTGATGCTGTAGAATACGCGGAGTCAAAACAGTTCTTTGCAGATCTGTGTACGGCTATAAATATCGGGACTGGCCCTGACGATAGCCGTGTTGCTATCGTCGAATGGGCAGATAATACGGAGCAGGCTGTCAAAATTCCCATCACCGGAGATTTACCCACCTTACAAGCGTATCCCAATAGTGTGAGGAGTTTTGATGGCGGTACAAACCCCAATGCGGCACTTACCTTCGGGTATGAATACCTTGAAGCAGAAGCTCGTGCAGGTGTTACTAAAATTATTATTTTATCCACGGATGGCTCCTCGGGACAGGTGAGTCCTTCCTTGATAGCCCTTTCGGAATCTTATCAGGCAGAAGGATATGTTGTGGCCACCATAGCTTTTGATGGCGCTTTTACCAATACGACAACCCAAAGTATTTTACAACAAGTGGCGACCTTGGAAATACTCTCTCCGGGAGCCGCAGCTTATGCTGGCTTGAGTGAGGAACTAGCAGAAAACATCGTTAATCTTTATATCTGTTCCCTTGATCCGGGTAGTAGTAATACCTACCATTTTAACAGAGATGGTGTTTTGGAAATTAATGGTTATACCATCAATGGATACTGTACAGATTTTGAAAGTATCGAACTGGAATTTACCGTATCGGCCTTACAGCAACTTTCCCTGCCTGCCGGTACACCCATCACTTTTTACTATAATAACCCGGAAATATTCGGGGCTACCCAAGTTTTGACGACCTTTATTCCTTGTGGCATAGAAGCGGGTACATCAGAAGTGCTTACCGTTTCCTTGCCCGTATCCGGCCCCGCAGAAGTATGGGCTGTTTTAAATGATGATGGCAACCAGTCTCCACCCCTAAATTTGCCCCTTACCGATATTGAGGAACTGGTTTATATTAATAACATAGATCAATTTGCGATTTGTGTAGATCCGCTGCCAACGGTTTCTGTTTTAAAATATACGACAACACCAATGCCTATCTGTGGCAACACGGTGATGTATACCGTTGATGTTTGCAATATCAGCAGCTTAGATTTGGTGGATGTGTTTGTAACGGATGATGCGCCAGAGGGGTTTGTATTGTTGAGCGAAAGTGTGAATGATAATGCTTGTGTGCAAGACGATAATCTGTTTGATCTCCCTGTAGGCTGTTGTGTGTCGATAAACTATATTTATGATGCTTCCAATGCGGCTGATGGTTTTTATAACAGTCAGGATGCATGGCTTTCTGGCCCGGGTGGTCAGGTCTATATTGATTATGACGGGGCGAGTTCTCCAGCGGAAGATGTTTGGGTGGGAGATGGTATGGATTGTGATTCTGACGCCGTGCTTTTTGATGTAAATGTCAATACCTCGACGGCCTGTGATGACCAATTTCTCACTTATATTTTTGAAATAAGCAATACTACTAATGTTGCTTTACAGGGTTTATTATTTCATGCAGAGATTCCGGCTCCGGCAATCTGGGCAGGAGAACCTTTTTTTATGGAGAACTTGAGTTTAGGAAATACCAATATCGAAGGGGGGACAAGTGCTGAGTTTACCATTGCAGAAATCGACGCGAATACCACGGCCACTTTCATGATAGATGTGTATTTAGGCAATTGGGAAAACTCTGGGTTCTTTGTCGTAGATGCGATGTTATCCCAATTCCCAAGTTTTGTAAATGGCAGTGGACAAAATATATCTCTTTCTTCCGCAATAGTGAATGTTAATGCAAGTCCGACAATTAATACACTAGAGGAAGTTCAGATAACAGCAGGGGAAAGTGCTGCCTTGATGGTTGATTTACTGAATGGGCAAAACCCAATGTGGCTGACTGCCGGAGATGGTAGTTTTGATGATCCGAATAGTTTGAACCCACTTTATACACCGGGTCTAGTAGATATCGAGAATGGTTTTGTAGCGCTTACGGTTGAAGTAGAAAATACGAACCCAGATTGCGATAATGGCTTGGCGACAGTCTTGTTGATGATTGAGGAGTCAGATTGTTTGCCTGTTCCTCCAACAACAGAAGTACAGGAATACTGCGAAGGCGAGTCTGTGACAGTATTGGGAATAACAGTAACTGGGGATACGGTCTTGACAGCAAATCTTCTAACATTAACGGGCTGCGATTCCACACACCAAATTACCATAGTTTTCAATGAAAATATGACAACAATAGAGTTGCAAGAATACTGCGAGGGAGAAACCGCCA
>JAHDGC010000083.1 GCA_020627865.1 Saprospiraceae bacterium
TTTCTAGTTCTGTTTTTTTCCAAATATAAAACAATCCTTCTACGCCTTCGCTATCCGCATCCAACGAAGCATAAAAGCCGCCTTCTTCGGAAGTCATTTCTCTTTGAATAAAAGCTAATGTTTCATAAACGATGTCCTTATACAATGGCCTATGACTTGCTTGATAAGCCTCACTGTAAAGACTCACCAATTGTCCATTGTCATACAACATTTTTTCAAAATGTGGCACCTTCCAAATTCCGTCAACGGCATACCTCGAAAAGCCCCCGCCAAGCTGATCGTAGATGCCACCTTCGGCCATTTTTTGCAGCGTGGTATGAATGGCCATCAATGCTTGTTGATCGTTTGTTTTATAATGATAGCGTAATAGAAACAACCAGATAGAAGGCATCGGGAACTTAGGTGCATGCCCAATTCCTCCATCCTTAAAATCGACTTGACCTAGAATGGTTTCGAAGGATTTTCGCAGGATGCTTTCTTCTATTTTCTTTGGTTCCAGCTTCAAACCGGAAAACTCAAACTGTGCGATACCTTTTTCCAGATGGGCAGCTACTTTATGCAACTCTTCAGGTTTTTCTTTGTAGAGTCGGACGATGTGTAACAATTGTTGTACCCAATGTTCTTTACGGAAATAAGTACCTGCAAAAACTGGACGGCTATCGGGCAATGCAATAGCATTGAGTGGCCAACCTCCGCTTCCTGTAAGAATCTGGACAGCATTCATGTAGATGGTATCAATATCGGGGCGTTCTTCCCGATCGACCTTGATACAAACGAAATGGGCATTCATGACATCTGCCACAGCCTCATCCTCAAAGGATTCATGTTCCATCACATGGCACCAGTGGCAAGCGGCATAGCCAATGCTGATGATGAGCAACTTGTTCTCTTGTTTTGCTTTTTCCAATGCTTCTTCCCCCCAAGGGTACCACTCCACAGGGTTATGGGCATGTTGTAATAAATAGGGGCTGGAGCTGTGGATGAGCGGGTTGGTATGTTTGTGCGTTTGCATTTTTACTTTTTGGCTAAGATAGTGTTTTTTGTTAGATCTTAGATCATTCGCTTCGCTCATTTTTAGATGTTAGATCATTCGCTTCGCTCATTTTTAGATGTTAGACCGTTCGCGAAGCTCACTGTCAGAGGTCAGACGCAGCCTGCCAAGAATTGGGCACTGCTGCGTCTGACAGCGAAGCGTTATGACCTCTGACTGTCTCGCTCGCGAGACGATCTAAAATCTAAAAGTCTAAAATCTAAGAGCGAAGCGATCTAACCCCTACTCCTTCTCCCAGACAAAGCGCTTCTCCAACAAAACACCTCCAGCATCAATCAACATTTTGTATTTTCCATTCGTCAACATTGCCATATTAAAACGAAAAACATCGCCCGCCATATTCTGCCCAGCAGCTTCTTCAAAGATAACGTAGCCATATTGATTCTGCAATTGAATTTTGGTAAGCTGTTTATAACTATGCCAATTCAAGACCAGTGTATTATCTGTTCGGAAAAGCTCATAATCGGTTGTAGATTCTTCTGCAAAAGGAGCAGGCATCGGCGCATTGACCCCCGCACACCCTCCTGCAATAATGGCATCAAATTCAGCACCGGCTAATACGAAAAAATCTGCTGTTAAGGTGATACTTTCTCCAGCCTGAAAGGTAGCAGCAGAATCTGGCAACACGGTAACTTTGCCTAGGGTACTCAAATTTACATTGGCTTCATATAAACCCCCTACCAGTTCATCTATTATCATCAAATCCCCCTCACACTCCACCACTGTTCCTTCTATAACAACATGTACATCGTTTGAGCTAATGTTGGCACACAGTGAAGAACTTAAAATAGCCCCTTCAAAATTGCTCAATGACTGTCCAACGTAAGCATTTAAATTACTTGAGGTATTATAAGATACGCCGTAAACTTCATAGCTTCCCGCGGTATATCCACTCAGATCACTTCCGGGTTCAAAACCTGCAACTAATCCGGTAGTTTCATCTATGACCATATAGGTGTAACTAAAACCTGATGGAGCCGGCAGACCATCATAGAACTGCCCACTACCACTAGCGGAAAAGGTAACACTTACCGTAGCAGTAGTATTGAAAGAACTCATGACTTCAACGTATTTCCGGAGATAACTGTAAAACTTGATTACAAATTCACAGTGGAACCATTATAAATCCCATTTGAACCCATCCAATTCGTGCAACTGGACCCCGAATCAAAAGCAGTTTGATACAAATTAACTAATGGAGCATTCCCCGAGATACCAAAAGTATAGCTTTCCGAAGCATCTACGTAAAATTCTAAAACTTCATAATAAGGTAAATTGCTAAAATTCGTACAACTCCCATTTCCACCATCACAAGCTAGGGTCATCTGTTGATCCTCACTATTCAAAACAGCCGTCACACCAGTAACAACACTGCCATAGTTTGTCGATAAATTCAGATCTAATAAAGGGTCTCCAGCAGGATGAGACACGGCTCCATCCGGGCTGATCGTTCCCGCGAAAGCGGCACAGGTTGAGGTAATCGTAATGTCGGCATTATTGACATCAAAGAAAATATTATCCGAACACTTTACCATAACCCTTCCGATAGAAGTAGGAATGGCAGGCACCAAAAGTGTGTAAGACCCATTATTAGGAATATTTGTGGCAAGCGTATAATCAAAACTCCCTCCCGCATCTGCGGAAAATAAAATATCAACATTAGCACAACTCACGGGTGCCAATGTCGTATTGGCCACGTTCCAGGTAATGGTAGCTTGCGTTGTACCATCCGCGATCCAGTTTGTTTGTGAATTTTGGCTTGTCACCAAAAACGGCCCCGCATTTCCGGCAACGGTAATCACATTGTCATCAAAATCTACTCCGCCACCATTAGGGTTATTGTCCCTTACGGTTAACCTGAAATTTATCTCCCTACCGACTGTAGGTAAAGCTTCAAAGGCGAGTCCGTTATTATTCCCAGCAATAATATTACTCATCGCAGGAAATGTTCGATCCGTGGAAGTCGTAGGTGGATAACTTCGGAACAGTGGCGCTATAGTAGAAGCCGCGGCCACACTACCGACATATCCTTGGGTAGGATTAGAAGAAATTCCATCTTCATCGAACTGTTCCCAACAATATGTAAGCGAATCATTATCTACATCTGTAGCAGAACCAGAAAGGGAGAAAGGGGTTGCACCTGGAATCGTGTAATCTAGGCCTGCATTTGCAACAGGCGGGGTATTTCCTGTAGGTGCTTCTGTATGGCAGGTTACCGCAGTAATAAAAGTGAGCATTCGCTCTATACTATTGGCATGAAAATAATTATCAGCACCACTCAGCCCCTGAACATTTTGGTCAGCAGAGCATAGATCCCTATACGCCATAATGGTAGATCCGCTACCGATTTCATAAGCAGACTCACAGCTTATGCTAGAGCCTTGCGTACAAGCTTGCACGGGGATATTACTGCAAAAACCACCACTACCATTAAAAGTGTGCCTAGCAAAAAACATATGGCCGATTTCATGTGCCGCCAACTGTATCCACCGGAAGGAAGTATTATCAAGACCACCACTCCAGCCTAAGCCCTTGATGTACCCGCCAGTAGTAAGTGGGTTACTGTTACAAGTGGCTGCCAACTGAGCAAGGCCACCCCCACCCCAAGGATCATTCGCTCCAGACCCATTGTGAAAAACATGCCCGAGATCATACTCTTCGACACCGAAATTCATATCTATTGCTGCCGCTGCAAGTTCGATGTTTACAAGACTGGAATTCGCGGGGAAAGGATCCGAATTCGGATTGGTATAAACATATGGGCCAACGATCCTAAAATCTATGGCAAGATCTCGCTCATAAATGGCCTGAATCGAATTAACAGAGTTGATGGCAACAGTAGCTGCCTGTATTATATCCGCCCCATTCAATTGGTAAAACTCGCCTGTCGTTACAATGGCTAAGCGGTATGTTCTCCTTGTCGCCCCATTTGTACCAGCGACAACTTTGCTAGCACTAAAATCCGAATCTTCAATCTGAGCCAGGCGCTCATCAGGATAGTCCAGTTGAGACTTCTGGCAGAAATTTGTAAGTACTTGGTCGTGGGTTTCATCTTTAGCAAAATAAACCTCATGAACAGCATCGTCTGTATAGTGTTGTGGACGAATCAAAAATGTGCCATCCGGAGAAAATATAAAAGCATAAAGTCCTACAGGAGAGTATGTAATCCGGCCATAAATCAAGGGGTTTTGTACACATTGTACGGCATAGGTTTTGATTTCAGGGTTCAGGGCAGCGTATTCCGGTTCTTGAATAGGAGATTCTAAAACCCAATAATTCAACGTAGATTTATCGGGGTAAGGCAGTGTAATTTGCGGGCGATTTTGTCGAGCATTAGGCGCGTGTTCAAGGGGTGCCTGATCCAGTAAAATTTTCAAACTTGATAGATTAATCGTCGTGAGTTTATTTCCTTCCTTTTCTAGTGATTGTGAAAAAGCAAGATTAAACACAACAGTAGAGATCAAAAAGAACAACATCTTTTTTAATAACATAATGTAGAGAATTTAGAGTACAAGGGAATTGGGAAATATTATTCATGACCAACTCCCTAAAATGGTTTATTCAAAAGTCCTTTATCTATTGCTGATTACAATAGATAAACCACTAAAATTTATGGGTAACAAAACTAGGTGCATAATATATATCAGGAACAAAGGGAAATTGATATAATTATTACAACAAGGGAATTACATATGTAACCGACTTCCCGCTCAAAAGTCTAGTTCCATATCTAGAAAGTGTATAAAGACTTGTATTTAAATATAAAAAATGATTAACACCTATTAATAAGTAAAAGACCGAAACCTGCGTACGCAGGCAAGGTAAGCAGTAAGCATATGCTGAGCAGTAGTGTATAGCTCAGTTGGTCGAACTTACTTAAATCTCTTTTCTAAGGGAATTGAAAGGAAACCTTGTTTATTTTAGCAAGTAGAAGGACGAAGTTAAAAGTACGCACGGGCTAACCTGTCTTCCAAGAGAAACGCAGGCAGGTCAGCAGTTTATATCAATTCATTCGTACATCCATTTTTGTCCTAGTACTTACTTAAGTATCTCAATTTAATTTTACTAAATCCCTAAAAAACATGAAAAACGCATAGGCACCTCTCTCACATGTAAAAATATCTAATAAATTATAAAAAAATAAATATTTTGCCATGTTTTTTTCATCCAAAATTAATGCCTTAATTTTTAGAGGATGTCATTCTATTATTTTGCTAAAATAATCGGTATAAAATAGGTATGAGATGTATTCACGAAATAAGATCACAAAGTTCATACAGATGCTGTGGTAAATGGTACCAATGTATCCAAATTTATCAACAGTTATTAAGTATTCACTACATACTGTAATATTTCTCGATAAAGTTTCAAATAATTATTTGTTGTTGCAGAAAGTTCAAACTTTCGGAGCGGTGTTTCTGTCCATTTCCCAGCATGGGCATCTTGCAAGGCCTTGACAAGATCTTCCGTATTAAAATTTTTCATTTTGATAAACCTTCCGGAAATCACTTCCTTAAGCGCACCTTGATCTGAACTGATCACTGGTGTGCCAAGTGCCATACATTCTACCGCCGCGAAACAAAAACCCTCGCTATAGGATGGAACCACCACGCAAGATGCCATCGCAATTTCTTTCTTGAGTTCTTCGAAGGGCAGTTCATGCTTGAGGATGATATAATCGGATAATTTTTTCTCTTGGATAATTTTCTTGAAAATGTTCAGTAAAGCCTCCGGTTTTTTGGGGACAATAACCGTCAAGCTGCTTTCGGGATTTAGGTTCTGGTAAATTGCTGCCGCATCCAACATTAAATCCAAGCCCTTCGAGATACCCAGTCGACCAAAAAAAGTATAATGAAACCCTTCCCTTTTCCGGACTTCGGGCAGGGGCATCAGTTCATCATAGTTTACACCATTATAGATGGTTGTAATCTTGTGGGGAGCAACGCCCGCTTTTTCCAGGCAACTGGCCGTATTTTTAGACACCGCGATAAATTTGTCGAATGGCAAGCGAAGCAAGAACTGTTCAAACAAGTAATGCCCCCACTTAATGGGTTTGCTCATAAAGGGAAGTCGGAACCAAAGGTCGCTCCATACCTCATGAAAAGTGATGATGATTCTCTTTCGGGCCAGCTTTGCCGCAAAAAATGCCGGTAAGCCAGCATTATAGGAAGTTGTATGGACTAAGCTACACCCCCTTTGATACCAGAGGATGGGGAAAAAAGCAAATAATGTGAAAAAATAGCGATTCGGGAAAGGTAAGCGAATGATGCGAATATTACCCAATTGCTGGGAGACGGGATCAGCCGTACTCAATCGGGTTGTCAGGATAACGATTTCCATACCTTCCCGTTCCAGTTCCTCCACCAAACTCTTGAACAAAGTCTCTACACCGCCGAGGTTGGGGAAATAGTTTTCCAAAACAAAGAGAATTTTCATTCCTTATTATGCTGTTTACGTTGTTCTTCTATGGCTAAGCGCCTGACCAATTCGGTCAGTTGTGTTTCGAGCCGTTCTATAACACTAGACAAATAAAATATAAAAATGAACAACAAGCCCAAGGCTACAAAGATCACAGCATTTACGTTGTCCTTAAAACCGAGTATGCTGGCTATTTTTCCGCCGATGCCATCCGGCACAATGGCCAAGATAATGATCGTGACCCAAAAGAATATCCAGATCGCAGCACCAGAAGCAGTACGTTTCTTCTTCAAGAACTGTATGACGGTTCTTGAAATAAAAAATAAGCCGATAACGGGAACAATCCACTGATAAAGTTCGAACTGCATAATTGGTCTGACATTTTTCTGGCCTGTTTCCTTGTTTTAATTGTAGCACCAGATTTATAACAAATAGTATGCAATCAGTAAGCTAGACAGATTTTTTACTGGCGTATAAAAGTAAATAGGATTCCCCAAAATACACTTTTCAACCTGTTCCTAAGCTAAACCCAGCATTTTCTCACCTGAAACTACCTATCCCCTGCATTTGCCGTATGCAAAAATACATAAAAAAACGACAATCTTTTTGCTTAAAATATATGACAAAAATGATTATTTTATATAAAATACGGCGGAAAAAGAAAAAAAGAACCAGCTTTAACACCTTTCATGATTTATTTCCTGCTGATTCATGCAGTGAAATTAAATAATTTTGAATAATTTTGAAGCCTAATACCAACTGAATCCGTTTCCCTAGAAAGCAACGATACACATTTACTTCCCTAAATTCGACTATTACTGCATTTTAGTGGGGTAAATTTGACTATTATAACGATAATAAAAAAGTTGTAATACAAATAACCACAAATTCATTACGATACCACCTAAAAAATAGAATATTTACAAAATAATGGGAAAAACCATCTATAGAGGCATACTTTTGTTTTTCATCTCCTTTTGGGCTATCTTTATCTTGTTGGATTACTGGCAACAACACCCCAACTATGCGCAGATTATTGACCTGTTCCAATATACATCACTGTTCCTAACCTTGTTGGGAACATTACTGTTTTCTTATGTGATTTTCTTTGAAGTAAAATCTTTCGAGGCCATTGCATTTATTAAAAATGGGCTTGGCCTCTTCCTGCTCTGCCTGTTCTTGATCTTACTCAGTTTATTTTTCTATTTAGGCAAAACGAATACAACTAGTGTATTATCGGAAGGAAGTATTTTCCAGTACTTGAGCAAAATCATCCTCACGGCCCTTCAGATCTACCTCATCATGTGGTCTGCCTATAGCTATGGTGATTTATTACTTAAAAGATTTTTCAATTGGTCAAAAAGCGGGATTGTTGTATCCATGGTCAATATCGCCACGGGGATCATGGTCATTGTTTACCTTGCATTTTTTGCTGCACTTTTTAATGTGCTAAAATGGTTCGTAATTTTACCGATACTGATACTACCATTGCTCCTCAACTATAAAGAAGCCCTACATTTTCTCAAAAACACGACTATTCAACCACTGGAGATTTCATCAAAATTCAATTTGTTTGGCTACTTTTCCTTGTTTTGTTTGTTGTGGCTTGTCAGCCTAAATTTTGTGCAAATTCTGGGTCCTATGCCTTTGGGCTGGGATTCCCTCACGCTATACGCCAACCTTCCCAACTTGCTCTATGATTATGAGGGCTTAGTCAAGGGGTATCAACCTTACAATTGGTCTTTGTTTATGTCCTTGGGGTTGGTTGCCTTTGGATCCACAGAGCTGATGCTTTCCATTTCTTGGTTAGGAGGCATTTTAAGCTTGTTTATCTTATATGGCATCATGCGTGACTATTACAAAGCAGATGATAACTTTATTTTCTTCGCTTTACTGACTTTTTATTGTATTCCTTCTGTAGGGCTACAATCTTTCCTAGAGTTAAAGGTTGACCTCGGGTTACTTTTCGCCTTACTTTGTGTATTTGCGGTATTTTTGGACTGGCTCAATCATGAGAATAATACCAAAAAAGCATTAAATAAGGAGCAGAATTCCTCAAAAGGATTCGTTTTCTTTTTGCCCAAAGCACAAAACAACGGAAAGTACACGCTAGGCTTGGATGCCCATATTATTTTGATGGGCTTGTTGAGCGGATTTGCTTTTGGTATCAAATTCACTACACTGTTCAGCTTCTTTGCACTTCTGGCCGGAATTTGGTTCGTTCTTTTCGACAACAAGGCATTCCTAGGGGTTTTCCTAGCTGCCTTTGCTGCCATGCTCATCGTAAAATTGGATGATTTCAGTGGACTCAGGGGCTTTCATCTCTCTGTGGGTCTGGTGCAATGGATATTATTTTTAGGCGGAGTGGGACTTTTAGCATGGACTGTTCGTCATAATATGACAAAGGCGATTCGAGGGATAAGGATTTCCTTTTTATATGGCTTCTTCTTTTTTATCCCATTTCTTCCCTGGGCAACCAAAAATTACATGGAGGCGAAAAAGTTGAGTGTAGATGCTTTATTGAATGGGAAGCAAGATTCTCCAATTTTGGATATTAGGAAATTAGATAAAAATTTGAATAAATAATGACCTTTGGCAATTTTGTGCTTTTTACCTTCCAGCCATTTCATGACTGACTGCCTGACGAGTTCACGCAGACAGTGCAATAATATACCGTTCCTATGGAACTCATGCTTAAAGACGCATTGAAATTAAAATTCATCTTACAGAAATCACCAAAGAACCATAAACAAAACGAGCTTTATTTACTCATTATATGAAAAACGGTTACTTACAAAATACAGAACGATTAAATTTCCATGATTCCGCTACCGGAACGGTTCCTGTTGTGGGCATGATCGTGTTTCTTTTTACCCAGAGGATTCATAAGCTAAAACAATATCTTCCTTTGTTGTTATTGTTCTGCTTTTGTTCCTTAAATGTTCATGCACAAGATAATCAAGCACCGCAAGAACCTGTCGAGCAAACAAAGCCTGTAGCGGAAAATAAAACCCCTCCGACAGAAGCATCCCCAGCACCAAAAAAGAAAAAACAGAAGGCTAACCAAGTGAAAAGTTCTGCTATCAAGGAGGAAATCCAGCGATACATGGGCTACGAAATTCTGCCAGCTCGCTACCTTAGTCTCCCCTATGATACTACGATGAACACCAATGTAAGTGGAAGCTATGTTGATATTGGATTCTTGCTTTTTCTGCTGATACCGATCATATTTCTGCTCGGGTTTTGGGACAAGCCCCTCAAAGGATCTATTTTCATGATCGCTTGCCTATTTGTTCTGTCTACTTCCATAAAGCATTCTACTCTAAAAAAGGCGAATGGAGAATCGATCAGCTCCACGCAAGTTGATGAATATCTGCAAAACACAAAATTTGCAGATCATCCCTCTGGTGTATCCGCAGCATATTGCTACAAACTCCTCAGCCCGTTTAGTTTACCGGATTCGGTCTTGAAAAATATATCTGGGAATAAGGATCACATTACTTATCCACTACTCATCGGATTATTTTTGTTAGGCTTCTGGTTACTTCAAGGCAGGATACAGGACAAAAATTTAATCCTCAAGGTCAGCCTTAATTTTATTTTCGGTTTTTGTTTCCTTTGGCTGATTCTCGCCGCGGGCATTACTTGGTATGGTTACCTGATGATTGCATTGGGTTCTATATTGCTCGGTACTGCTTTCCATCAATACAACCAATCTACCAATCCATACAAACGATATGCAAATTATGGTTTTATAGGGCTTGCCTCCTTTTGGATTTTTATTTCCTTAATTAACCGTACGGTTAATTATCGTTATGATTACAAAACAGAACAAGCTGCTCAACAAATCTTTGATATGGCCGTATTAAAGTACCAACTAGGTATTTTTGATAAGGATGAAACCATCAATGCCTTTTTTCCTAATGTTGTGGAGGCATTGGATAAGATAAATGCCGAAGACAAATCGTTGGTATATAGAGTTGGCACAATATTTAATTATTACATAGACAAGAATGATCGCAGAGTACTGCACGATAGTCAACTGGATAATTTCAACCGATTGGCGAACCATTACAAAAATAAAAATAAGCTTTCCGAAGCTTTGATGGCTTCGGGATACAAGTACATCCTAGTGGATCTGAATACGCATGTAATCGATAAAACACCGGAACAGTCTCTGAGAAATAAGTTTAATCTATTTCTCAATTTTCTGTATGAAAACCCAAGAGTGGAACTTATTGTGACCAATAGGTTGTTAAGACCTACAGGGAATGATACCAAACCTACCCAGGGAGTATTCGGAGATGTCCAATATCCGGGTTCTTTTGCCATTTATGAATTCAAATAACTATGCATGAACATTTATACATCATTATTCCCGCAAAAGACGAAGAAAAACGGATCGGTAAGGTAATCTACAAGACCCAAGCGTTGGGGTATCATAATATTGTAGTCGTGAATGATGGTAGCAAAGACAATACTGCTGCCATAGCGGAGGCGTATGGTGTTACCGTACTGACACATCCAATAAATCTAGGGCCTGGCGCGGCAACCCAAACCGGTATAGAATATGCCATTGAAGCGGGTGCAAAATATATCGTAACGATGGATGCCGATGAGCAGCATTCCCCTTCTGATATCAATGCCCTTTGTACTACTATTGAAAATGAGCAGGTTGATGTCGTTTTGGGGAGTCGTTTTCTCAATAAGAACAATACTATTCCCTTTATTAGAATCATTTACAACAAAATAGGGAATCTGATCTCCTTTATGCTTACCGGTATTTATGTATCGGATAGCCAATCTGGGATGAAGGCTTTCAGTGCAGATTTTGCCGCAAAATCTAAGCTTAGGTTTAATGGTTTTGAATTCTGCATCGAGATTATCCGGAACATCAAAACGAATAAGGCTACTTTTACAGAAATTCCTATCCAAGTGATGTACAGCGAGGAAACCCTCAGCAAGGGGCAAAGTTTCTTCTCCGGATTCCAAATGGTTGCTCGTTTAATTCGGTTTTTCATATAGGCTTTCCTACTCCAACCCACCTTGAATTCAATCTTTTTTCACTTTTTAGACTATAGGCTTACAGAGACTTACGTTTCTGGCAAGGATATGTCCTTCCTACGGAACCCATACGAATACCCTGTTCCACTTCACTTCATATCGTCTTCTCCACCAAATACTGGTTCCGATTCGGTGAATTTCGCGCTAGTAGCTCCGCCAGAAAACCTGTCAAGAAAAGTTGGCTGCCTAGGATAAACATCAAAATTCCAAAAAAGAAAAGGGGGCGTTCCGCGATGCCATATTCTTCATAGATCAACTTCGCAATACTGAGATAAAATAAGATCAAGAAACCTATAATCAGGGAGAGCATCCCCAAGGTTCCGAAAAGATGCATCGGTTTTTTACCGAACTTTCCGACAAAGGTAATGGACAATAAATCCAGAAAGCCATTGATGAAGCGCTCCATACCCATGAACTTGGATTCACCGTACTTCCGCGCCTGGTGCTCGACTACTTTTTCGCCGATTTTGGTAAAGCCTGCCCACTTTGCAATCACTGGAATATAACGATGCATCTCGCCGTAGACTTCTATACTTTTGATTAACTCATTTTTATAGGCTTTCAAACCGCAGTTAAAATCGTGTAACTGCACCCCGCTAACTTTTCGGGTAGCCGCATTATACAGTTTGGTCGGAATCGTTTTAGAAATGGGATCATAGCGTTTTTTCTTCCAACCGGAAACAAGATCGAAATCCTCTTCCTTCACCATCCGGAACAGTTCCGGGATTTCATCCGGGCTATCTTGCAAATCCGCATCCATCGTAATGACCACATCTCCTTTTGCATGCTGGAAGCCCGTATTCAAGGCAGCAGATTTCCCATAATTCCGCCTGAACTTAATCCCGCGAACATTTTTGTTGCTCGCAGACAGATTCTCGATAATCTCCCAAGAAGTATCCGTACTTCCATCATCGACCATCACAATTTCGTAGGAAAAATTATGCTTATCCATCACCCGCTTGATCCATGCCGCCAATTCCGGCAAGGATTCTTCTTCATTAAGCAAGCATACAACAACAGAAATATCCATTCGTATTCGTTAATTGGCTGAAACAATTTGGGAAAAAACAACCTGTAATTTATACAATACCCGTGTTTGGATTATCCTTTTTCAGGATAATGGCAATAATTGCAGCCATAATCGCTCCTGGGAAAATCAAATTAAACAAATATCCTACACCCAGTGTACCAATATTCATACTCTGATCTTCCACTCTAGCCATAGCCTCTTCTATCTGCTCTTCCGTCATGAAGCTTGAGAATGATTCCATCGCTTCTCTTGCAATTTCTTGCTGTATCTCTGCTAGCCCAGGATCAATAACATTAAACATCAAGTAATAAAAAATAAAGTACATCAAGCTAGAGATCGCATAGACAATGAAAGCCGTACTAAAAGCATCTTTGAAACTGATGAAGCCATGTTTCCCCCTCATATCCTTAACGGCAAAGACCATACAGGCAATGTAAACAATCCAGGATACATAAGAGGAAATGCTAAAAAACCAATTGACATTTACCAGATAGAATAATAATGAGGTAATCATCACCCCCAGTCCTGCAATCAGTCCCCATTTAACACTTGGATTTTCCATATTATACGTTTTAGGTTACAAAAGTTCTATTTTCGATACGAAGATGCAAAATATTTTGTTTTTTTGGGTAAGGAATGGTTGAAAATAAATCCCGCCCATTATTCACACTCACTATTGTAAACTTTACTCACCCGTCCGGAAGATTCTACAATAGCTTTGTAACACTCCTCCTCTGAAAGCCCCTTTTTCCGTGATTTTTCCATCAGGTACTCAAATGTAGGCCCATCGGGATTGCCATATTTTTTCATATCCCGCTCCTGAAACTGTTCCACCTCGGTTTTATCCTGCATCATAAAACGAGCATTCACCCGAGCATCATGCCTGAGTTTGTAAGCCTTTTCCGCACAGGTTTTCAAGTCTAAACCATCTGCGAGCCATTTTTCGCTGAGTTTGGCAATCGCAATCACCTGATAGTTGTACCAAATCCGGATTTCACAATTTGTACTAGGAATCGTAACCAAGATACCATCTCCTTTTTTGTCGGTCGCTGTCTTATCTGCCTTACCCGACGAAGAGGAAGTAGATTCATTGTAATCCGGAATCCACAATTTTTGCCCGACAGCAAGACGTTCGACATTGGTAATTTTCCGGTAACTTTTGTCCACAAGCGCTTTTTCATTGGTTCCCTCTATGATGTGATAATACAGGTGTGGATTACCATAGGCCTTGTCGGCAATTTTACTGAGCCAGTCGTTTGATTGCACAAAATAATCTTGGTTGAAACCTTGGGCATTTGCGAAAATAAAAATGGAAGTAAGAAAAGTGGTTAGGAAACATTGTTTTACGAAGCTGGTAGGAAAATTCATAATAGGGTTGTTTGTGTGAATAGAATAAGGGTATAATAATCAGGGATTATTGAGCAAAATCAGACAGAAGAATCTTCAGCATTTTATAAAGTCAATTTATTGTTAGGTAACTTCAATTATGCCATCTAGATTCTATATATTTAAAGAGATTTACCATGAAACAAAGTTAAGCAATCTGTAACAATTATTCAACACCATCCTCAAAACTCGTCCGCTCCCCATTTACGACCCCCAGCACTTTCCCCGTAAATTCCATCCCGATCAAAGGAGAATTTTTTGATTTCGACAAAATAGATTTCTCGTCAAAAACCCACTTCGTTTTCGGGTCAAAAACCGTAAGTTCCGCCTTCTCCCCTTCCGCAATTTTTGGTAATGGCAAACCCAATATCCGACGTGGATTGATGGCAATTTTTTCCAACAAAGTTTCAAAAGGGAGCAATTGTCCCAACCTTGTCTGACAAAGTGCATATATTGTTTGAATTCCGATAGCACCAAACTTCGCATGCGAAAACTCCACATTTTTAAACTCCCTTTCTATCGGAACATGGTTGGAGCAAATCACATCTATCGTTCCATCAGTCAAGCCTATCCGCAGAGCATTGATGTCATCTTTTTCACGCAGTGGCGGGAGTACCTTGAAGTGCGGATTAAAACGCAACAACTCGGTATCATCATAAAAAAGATTCAACACGGCAACCGAACACGTAACCTTCAAACCTTTCTTTTTCGCCTGACGCACCAAATCAACGGAACTCGCCGTCGAAATATTGGAAATATGCAACCTCGAATCGGTGTACGCTACCAACTCAATATCCCGCTGGAGCATCAAGGATTCTGCAAGACGCGGAATCCCCCTTGTTCCAATAGTCGTAGAAGTAACCCCCTCGTTCAATTGTCCCTTCCCAGCAACACTGTCTTCCTGCGGCCAGTTC
>JAHDGC010000954.1 GCA_020627865.1 Saprospiraceae bacterium
AAAACTTTTGAAGGACAACCTTCGAATGAAACTATTGATCTTTTAGAAGATTCTACATTGATCCGATTTAAAACGGAACCAATTAAGGAGCTTGCGAACACTAATTTATCTACTAGCCACTGGTTGATGGATCTCATTACAGCGCATGCCGTTTTCTTAGAAGGGCGGCTATATCAATTACAGTTCATGACTAATCATGAGCGTTATGACGCATTAATCAAAGTCGCTCCAGAAATATTACAAAGAGTATCCCTTACGGATATTGCCTCGTTCTTAGGAATAAGTAGAGAAAGTCTAAGCCGAGTAAGAGCTAAAAAATAACTTTGTGACATTTGTCAAATGAAATCTGTTACAAACCCACGATATTTGCAAACAGAATCAAATCACAAAGCTTAGATTATGGAACTTCACCACACATCAGCAATTCTAATGCTAGTACTTAGTGCATTAGCCATCAGCTTATCCGGATGCTTTAAATGGGCCGCTAGAGCGAAAGATAAACTTCCAACACAAACGGCATTACATAAAACATATGACTATAGTGGAAAAGTTGTCATCATAGGCGCGGGAGCATCGGGATTGGCAGCTGCAAAAGTCTTAGAACAAAACGATATCGAATACCTTATCCTAGAAGCAACAGACCGATATGGAGGACGTTTGAAAAAAGACACGACTTTAGCTGATTTCCCTATTGATCTTGGTGCAGAATGGATTCACAGTGCTCCAATTGTTTTAAACAAATTGAAAGGAAAAGAAGGAGACGAAATAGAGGAAGCACTCATCCCATACCATCTGGAAAATACCGCAAGTTGGGATGGAGAAAAATATAAGCTTAATCCTGATTGGCAACACAAGGCTATGTATCACTTTATGCCCGAATCTAAATTCAAAAATTCTACTTGGTACGATTTCGTCAATGAAAATATTGCTAAAACCGTTAAGCACAAGATCAAATTTAATGCTCCCGTTACTGAAATAAATTATACTGGGAATCCTATTATCGTTAAAACCGAAAATGGTGATCGCTACGAAGCAGATCGGGTTATGGTTACGGTCTCTATTGGCGTGCTGAAATCTAATCTAATCCACTTCATACCAGAAATGAGCGAAAAAAAGAAAGAGGCAATCGAATCTATTGTGTTCCATCCGGGATTTAAAGCCGCTATGAAATTTTCTGAAAAATTTTATCCCGATTTCGTTAATTGTAAAGTTAAAGACGGAGAAAGAGGGTTCTATGATATAGCTTTTAAGAAAAATGCGGAAACCAATATATTAGGATTTCTATGCACCGGAAGTGAAACGCAAAAGTATCATGCCCTTAACACGGAACAAGAAATTATCTCCTCTTTACTCCAAGAATTGGATAAAATGTTCGATGGGAAGGCTTCTGCAACATATACCGGTGATTATATTTTAGAAAATTGGGGACAACATGAATTCGTTCAAGGTACATGGACGCAAGCCATCCAAGAAAAAAAATCGCATTTGAAAGCTCTAAATCAACCTTTAGGAAACAAAGTTTATTTTGCGGGTGAAATTTGCGATCCGTATCAACAAATGGGTGTGCCAGGAGCGGTATTATCTGGATATTATTCAATAGATAGATTACTATCCGATTTAAAATGAAATCATAAAGAAAGATACAATAATTCATAAAGAATCCGTATTATTATCCTTTTACAAATAAAATGATGGTATCCAATCTTTCTTTATGAAACCAATCTTCTTCTTACTCATTTGTGTCTGCTTACTTTTTTCTTGCGAAAGCAAAAAGAATACTCCTGTTCCTGCACAAGAAGTTGTAAGCTCAAAAAGAGTTTTCCCCAAACTAGCTCCCAACCGCTACAATGTCGCCTTTCTCGTTATGGATGGGGTTTACAATACGGAACTCACCGCGCCGTTCGACATTTTCCAACACACCATTTTCAGGGATAGCATCAAAGCCATGAATACCTTTCTAGTGGCCAATACCTTGGAACCCATAACCTCCTTCGAAGGTATGCGCATACTACCGGATTATGATTATACCAAAGACAAGCTACCACCTATAGATATTCTTGTCGTCCCGAGTGCTGAACACCATCTTGATACGGATTTGGAGGATAAGCCAATGATTGATTTTGTGAAAAAAGCTGCCCAACGTGCAAGATTTGTTACATCGCATTGTGATGGCGCCTTCGTTTTGGCCAAAGCTGGCTTGTTGGATGATGTGGCCTCGACAACTTTCCCCTCAGATATTCCGGCTTATAAGAAAATGTTTCCCAATTTAGAAGTCCACGAAAATATATTGTTTGTCCATGATGGCAAATACATTACCTCCGCTGGTGGTGCCAAATCCTTTGAAGCATC
>JAHDGC010000955.1 GCA_020627865.1 Saprospiraceae bacterium
GTCTAAATCTTGAATAAAAAATAAGTTCACATCAAACAAACCTACTCCCATCTCATCCGCCAAGAAGCCACCCGCTTGGGCTTTACATTCACCGGCTTTGCACGGGCACGTTTCCTCGACGACCAAGCCCGAAAACTAGAACAATGGCTCTCTGAAAACCGGCACGGTAAGATGGGTTATCTCGCCAATCACTTCGACAAAAGGGTTGACCCGACCAAACTGGTAGAAGGTGCCAAAACCGTTGTCAGTTTGATGTACAATTATTTTCCCGAACAGATACAAACCGATCCGGATGCACCAAAAATTTCCCGCTATGCTTATGGGCAAGATTATCATTTTGTTATCAAAAACAAACTGCGACAACTCCTAGAATTCATCCGAGGAAATATCGGGGAAGTGAATGGGCGTTGCTTTGTAGATTCGGCGCCGGTTCTGGAACGTGATTGGGCTAGCCTCGGTGGACTCGGGTGGATTGGCAAAAACACCATGCTCATCCATCCCCGTAAAGGCTCCTATTATTTTCTGGCAGAACTCATCATCGACCTCGAATTGGAAGCAGACCACCCTATCCGTGACCATTGTGGCACCTGCACCCGCTGTATTGATGCTTGCCCTACCGATGCCATTTCACCAAAGGGCTACCTCATGGATGGTAGCAAGTGCATTTCCTATTTTACGATAGAACTTAAAGAAGCCATTCCAGAAGAGATGAAGGGAAAATTTGAAAACTGGGCTTTTGGTTGCGACATTTGCCAAGAAGTTTGTCCTTGGAATCGTTTTTCGGAAAAACACCAAGAACCGGCCTTTGAACCGCATCCAGATTTGCTGGGCATGAAACAAAAAGACTGGGAAGAAATCACGGAGGAAGTATTCCGGAAGGTATTTAAAAAGTCTGCGGTAAAACGGACGAAGTTTAGTGGATTGAAACGGAATATTCGTTTTTTAAAAAAAGAAGATACTTAAAAGCGACTGCTCCCCACAATAATCCCTTCTAATCAGCACAAATATATCTTCTTGTTAATATTTATTTAAAATTGTTATTTTTTGAGTTCTCTCTCAAGAGATACATTATCTTTATCGCCAACAACAACACTCCCGCTATTTTTTTATTCAAATAAAACCTACAGCTATGCTAACCTCTACACCAAACAGCCCTATTCTAATCAGAACCCTTGCTTTTATTATTTTCAACTTTGTATTTACAAGCATTTTTTACGCACAAACTCATCCATGCGGAACCGAACTGTTATACAACAATGAAAATTCACCACAGTTACCCACTACAAATCCAGAGAATGTAACTCCAAGGAACACCTACAGCTTACCTGTGGCTATTCATATTATTCAGAATGAAAATAGCCATGCCAATAGTTTCCATGCTTGCGAACCAACAGCCGAAGTCAAGTTGGTACTAGATGATCTAGCCGATGCAAATGAACTGTTCAAACCGCACGACATTCAGTTTTTCCTTTGTGGAGAAATAAACTTTATAAGATCCAACCTACTTAATGCTATCAACATGGATGTTCAAAGCGAAACGAACCGGTTCAATTCCTATAACATTAGGAATGTAATCAACATCTATTATGTCCACAGTATTTATTCCGAGTATTGGAGGGTTGGTGGATATGCTTACTTCCCATGGACAACTACAACCCCACACATTGTTATGGCCAGGAAATACCTCCCCAATAAAGGCAAGACTTTAGCGCATGAACTCGGACATTTTTTTGGTTTATTCCATCCGCATCATACCCGTTTTGGTAGCGAACTCGTTGACGGCTCCAATTGCCATGAAGCGGGCGATCTTCTTTGCGACACTCCTGCTGATCCCAATTTGTATGGTAAGATCAACGATAATTGCCAATACAATCAATTTGAACTGGATTCCATTGGAATTCCATATGCACCCAATACACAATTGATCATGTCTTATGCTGATAGCCGCTGTAAAGATTTATTTTCTCCGCAGCAAGTCAGTAAGATGAAGGAAGTTTATGAACAATATTATAGTCATTACGCTTGTAACCCTCACATCCAAGAAAAGCACATAACCATATACCCAAACCCTGCAAGTGAGCTGTTGCATATCGGGGCTATAGATGATGTAGCAATGGAAATTTTTGATGCTAGTGGTCGCTTTTATCCTCCTGTTCCAGCGTCAGAGAAATGCTTGGATGTATCATTTTTAAGTAATGGCCTTTATTTTATTAGGATAAGCATACCGGGTTCCCAAGAAGGCCAAATCTTTAAATTTGTTGTAAAACATTAAGAAAAAATCATGGTTCTCAGACAAAAATCGTGGCAAGTAGAGGTCAATTGAAAATTGACCGACAGA
>JAHDGC010000956.1:0-383 GCA_020627865.1 Saprospiraceae bacterium
AGTTCCACGATATTACCCCGTCTCAATATCACATCTGGTTAGCCGCCCAACAAAACGAAAAGTCTATCGCCTATAATATGACTGGAGTGTATAAAGTACAAGGGGATATTCGAAAAGAAATATTGGAAGCGACTTTTGCAGAAATTGTAAAAAAGTATGAAGTATTAAGAACCATATTTTTGGCAGTGAATGGTGTGGTCAAGCAAAAAGTTATACCTCCTCAGGATGTCTCTATATCAATTGGCACGTTTTCTATTGATGAACATACAGAAATTGATACGCTCTTTAAAGCATTCGCCAATACTCCTTTTGATTTAGAACAAGCACCCCTATTAAAAATTGCGCTGGTTCACCAAAGTGAAGGCGTTAATTTCTTAATGTTT
>JAHDGC010000956.1:402-2334 GCA_020627865.1 Saprospiraceae bacterium
CACATCATTATGGACGGGTGGTCTATAGAAATCCTGATTAAAGAGGTATGGCAAATATATCAGGCTAAGATTAAAGGAGAAAAAATAATAACAGAAAAACCACCATTTCAATTTAAAGATTATGTCAGCTGGTATCTGGAAAAACAAGAAAAAGAAGCTCGCACAAATGCGGTCTTCTGGAAAACATATTTACAAAATTATTACTGGAAAAAAATTGTTAGAAGAGATTCTGAAAGTCAACAGGCATCAAATAAAGGAAATACTATAAGAAAAGTTTTTTCAACTTTAGACATGGAAAAACTATATCAGTTTCTCTCACAGCAACAAATCTCCTTACATACATTTTTAGTCGCTACATATAATTTCATCATACACAAAATATATGCACATACTGACATTTGTATCGGAACCTTAAGTGCTGGCAGAACTTCCACGGCACTCGAAAAGCAACTTGGGATGTTTGCCAAAACATTACCCTTACGAACCAAAATAAACCCTGACAAATCAATTGCCGAAATACTTCGCCACATTCATCAAGGCATATTAGAGATTAATATACACCAAGATATTCCTCATGCTGTTCTGAATGAATTGCGGCTAGAAACTTTATTCGTATTGCAAAACGCATCGACAACCTACCAACAAATAAAAATAGGGGATGAAGTATCGCTAGAACAGTATCCCTTGGATATATCTTACAGCAGAATTCCGCTACTCTTAAATGCCAGAATAGAAGATGAAACATTAAAAATTGATGTAGATTACAACCCTACATATTATGAAAGATCGACTATAGAAATTCTTTTGCTCAAATATGAAAAGATGTTATTCCAAATTATACATGATCCAAATCAAACTTTACAACAAACAGATATTGATTTAGAAATCGAAAAAGAACAAAAAATTATTATAAATTTTGATTTTTAACCGACCCAACTCTTTACGTGCACAAATTGTTATTATAATCATGATTATGTTAAGTACAATTTTTTGTAAATGATCCTGCCCAAAAAACACATAGTGACTGCACCTTAAAGAAAATTCAAAGGATACTACCCTAAAGAAACTATAAGCTTTCGCACAAGAAAAGATACGGCATCCATAATCTCCATAAAGATCATAAATGTACATTTATTAATTTGCACAAATATTAATCATAAATGTACATTTATGATTTGTTTTAATCATCCCTACCCTACCTATAGTTACTCCAAATTTGAACCGAGTAACTCATTACCTAAACCTCTCCGGAAACATCTTCCCCAACACCGCCACCAATGCCTTGTCCGACAACTCACCATGCTTGTGCTTAATTTGCACTTCCAGATTAGGCCTAGAATAAAGAATCCCCTTGGCCTTCTTCAGCTTGTCTTCATAAGACATCTCCTTTTTACCATCGGGTAAAATAGCCTGCTCCGATTTTTTAGTTTGGATAGTGAACTCTATTTCCTCCACCTTCTTCCCTTTCTTCCTCGACACCTCGTAGTCTATATTGATATCCGTATGCGTGTTGATCTCCTCCTTGCTCGATTCCAGTATCTTTTTCTTGAACTGGTGGAAATTCTTGTATTGCCCGGCTATGCCCAAAAAGAACTTCAGTCGTTCGATATCAATCTTGAATTTTTTGAACGCCTTCCGCTCTTGCTTCCGCTTTATAATTTCGTAGATCCTGATGGAATGGCTCTTCTTGAAATTTTTAATGTTCTCGATGTCATACTGTGTGAAATGGCCAGATAACTCCAGCAGGAAATCCCGCAGCCCTTCAGCAAAAGTGAAAGTAAAGGTATCCTTCACCTTATTATACTTCATCCCAGATAACCACACGATCTGGCCGATCTCATCGTCGGTTTCCCACTTGATGGGCACCTTATTGAGGTTGTTCATGATCTCGAACAATTCCTTGCTGTTCCCTACCCGCTTCACACCATCGTA
>JAHDGC010000084.1 GCA_020627865.1 Saprospiraceae bacterium
ATTTAATACCGTGTAATTTAAATTTGTTTAAATAATTTTTTCCTCTGCAAACGTTCCAGAGATTAGCATCTCTGGCAAAGATATGCCGTCTCTATGAGACTCGTTTTTATAATTAATTATTACGGTGTATTTAATTTGTGAGACTTAAAATTTCACCAATTTTGCCTGATAGCAATTCTGCCCAATGTACCCTTTCATAAAATAAATACCGCTTTGTAATTCATCTACTTCAACTTGCCTTACATTAGTAAGACCTTTCACCATTTTCCCTTCAAGATCGAATATAAGCAAGGTTTCAAATTCCATATTCATGTTCACAATATCCGTAGTCGGGTTGGGGTATAATGTCATTATTTTAGTATTTGAAATCTTACGAATTGATGTCATTACATCTGCTTTTTGAACGCTCGATATTGCACTTATTGTACTTGAAGTTGTATTCCCCCCTATTGCAAAAAGGCTTCCATCAATACCTTCAGCCGCACAGTGCCGCCTAGGCTCCAAGTTACTACTTAGCGTGTAGAAGCTGTTATCAACGGTATCAAAATACGCCATTGAAATCAGATTGCTATAATCTCCAACCAAGTATATCTTATGGTCGATCACGGTTGTAGCGTGAGCCGAAATGCCAGTTGGCATGACAAAATTTGCTTCCCATGTATTGCTTGCAATGTTGTAGACATCTATCCGGTCTGATACTGTTCCGTTGTAGCCTCCAAAAATGTATAGCTTTTCGTCCACGATTTCCCCTTTCGTTTCTCCTGCAAATGGGATTTCCGATAATTCCGTCCAAGTATCATTCTCCGGATCAAACTCATACAGTTTATTAGAATATTCCGTTGCACTTACAGCGCCACCAAAGGCATAAATTTTATTATTCCAAGTAGCGACTCCTGCGGCCCTGCTGGGTTGCGGATTATCCGATAGGTATTGAATGGAGCCATCAATCAAATTTATCTTCTCAACTGCATTATTAAATACTCCATTCTCTGTTACACCATTAAAAACATATAAGTAATCACCAACTATCCCACAAGAAGCATAGCGTTTCGGAATGGTAGCCGAAGTTAAAACGGACCATGTATCCTCTGCGATATCATATTGAAATACATCAGGAGTATATAGTGCACTCGTGCTAAATCCATTCACGACAAAGATATGCGTTCCATTATTGGCAGAGGTTAAAGCGCTTTTTGCAGTAGGCAGATTTTCCATCTCCGAAAATTGAACATCTTGGCTATTGGCAACATTTAAGAAGTTCAAGAGTAAGATTAATCCGATAACTAATTTTTCTTTTGTCATTTTTTATTTTTTATTTTTTTCTAAAAAAAGAAAGACATTGATAACTATATTTTGTTGTCCATAATTTACTATCTGCTTTCAAAATAGGTAAAATACAAATAAATGTTTTTGGATTTATTCCTTGCAATAGGGTAAATGATTTTTCCGGAATCCAAAAATGAAAAATGCTCCTTGATTATGGCATGCACATCAGCCTTTGGTTCCTTAAAATATCCAATAATTTCCGCTTCTTTTTTTGAAAGGTTTTTGTGATAAAAAAGCTGACCCTTCCCTTGATAATACCCATAATGTTGCAAATTACGATAATTCAAACCGTAGAATCCGGCACCATCCTCCAATAGCATTTGCATATCATAAGTATTCCTGAAATCCCCTTTATTGTCAAAGACCGAGAAGTATTTCAGAATATCCTCAACTTGCGCTTCTTCCAACGAATCCGGATTGATATTCAGCAGCAATGATTGTACTTCAGCGGTTTTAAATTTATCCAATTCATCAAGGATGACATCCAGTTTTTCCATCTTTTTATCGTTGTCATACTTGTTTAACACAAAGATTAAAGAAGAAAGCCCCGCGAGTATGGCACCAATCAACAATATTGTTCGCCCCTGTATTTCAATTGATTTATTCATTTTCTTCTTTTGTGGTCATTTTATCCGCGATATTTTCTATACTGTTGGATATAATATTCAGGTTTACCATAAGACTAATCAGAAAGGTGCTTATGATGACCACTATACTCGCCCATATGACCAAGTAGGCCAATCTTTGCAAATTTTCTGATAAAATATCCCAGCGAAAAATTATATCCGCTATGGCAATGATGCCTAAAAAACAGATGAGCATCATTAGACAAAAAGCGATAAAAGTGCAGTTATCTGCAATCTTCCTGTTATCAAATTTTAATTTCATATCTTTTTATATTAAGAACACAAATAAAATCGCTTACTTTAATAACAACATATTCTCATCACAGGATAATCCATCAAAAAGCGCCACACAAATCTTTGATGCTCCCCCAATTACTTTGGCTCCCGAATAACCAACAAGGCCTTCCCCGCCTCGGCCAAAGCCTGCAATAACAATAACAGCGCACCTACAAATATAGCAGATTTTATAATCCAACGGGCAGGCAGGCCACCAGGATCAGGAGATATTTCACCCAAGGTATAGGCATCCATTGCATAGAAAAAGGAAAAATAAGCGATGAGCAAGCACCAAGGAATTAGGAAGATCACACTTCCCAACAAATCTATCCAAGCCTTATCCTTTGCAGACATTTTTGCATAAAACAGATCTACCCGAACATGGCGATTGTGTTTTAGGGTATACCCTGCCCCTAGTAAAAAGATCAAGGCAAAAAGGTGCCATTCCATTTCCATGATCCAAACCTGCGTATTATTCAGGAGGTAACGAAAGATGACATCGTAGCAGATCAATAGGACAAGAATTCCGGTGAGCCAAGCGACGGATTTTCCGACGAATTCATTTAGGCTATCAATGAGATTGATAAAATTGGAGAGTAGTGTATTCATTTTTGGATATTTCAAAGTTGTAAAAATAGCTTTTTGCAACATTAAGACGTATACATCAAGGCATTACTAATACTCCTCCACCCTCGCTCCCGGACTCGTACAAACCGTATAAAAATCATGGCAGATGAGCAGTGATTTTTTCTGATAAAAAGCTTCACCTTTAATCAGGTTCTTACTGACTTCCATCAACTCTTCATCCTTTTCCAGAAATTTGTAAAAAGTATTGTTGACTTTAAAAAATCTATCGAGATCATTGACTCGTGGAATTTTCTGACTCCCGAGTTTTATCATCATTTTAGTAAAAGCATCCTGATCGTATAAGGTATATTTTTCGGGATAGCGATAAGCAAGGTACAAAGAAATCATTTTATAATCTCCATGATAATGGCTATTCTCAATGGTCGCCTTGTGCTCATCTCGATACATCTTCAGGAGTTCATCACAATAAAAAACAAAACGATCGCAACGGGTTTGGATGCTTTTTTCTTCATTGAATAAATCGTTAAACATCATTTTTACATAATCCGGTTGCATCTCGATAAAAGCCAACATCATCTTTTTAGGCGACCAGGCATGCCCCTGCCATAGTTTCCGGGAAAGGTTACTGTCCAAGCAGTTGTCAAACATGATGTATAGTTCATCGTGGTCAATATCCCAGTGGGCTTGAAAATTATTAAGGGCTTCCCATTTGTATTGTCCGGCATACAGCCGATCTCGTTTCAAATACTTTTTGTATTGCGCGATATAATACTGTAATTTACTTAAGACCATAGTCGTGTAATGGTGTCGGTACTACGTACCTCAAGGTTATATGAATAATTTATTTCCTACAAATGGAGCCGGTACCATGTACCTGCCTGCAAACAGCTTTGTTAAGAGCGACATCATTATGATTTTGAATTTTATTCAATAGTGTGTCCCAGAAAAACAGGCTGGCTACTTATTTTTTAATGAATTTTTCTATAATCTGTTGCCCATCATGTATCGTTTTGAACAGATAGATACCTTTAGGCAATTCTGAAATGTCGATGGTTAAAGTTTCTGTTTGCACATTATTATGGACAAGTAATTCTCCAGTAAAGGTATAAATTTTGTACCCGTTTAAAATCTCGCCTGACTTTACCGTAAGGAAGTTGTTACTAGGATTAGGGAATAAATCTATTTTGAAATTGCTTTCTACATTAGTGCTTGAATTCGCCAGAGCAACATCTCCGTATATGCCATCAAAGTAAATAATATTATCGGACGTACGGGCATTAAAATCTGGGAAGACCACAAGCTGATCATAGGTATTGCCCATGTGAGCCGAGAAATCAAATTCGAGTTGCTCCCATTCATTGGTAAGGGTATTGGAAATTTTGATTTCACCCAGCGACCAGTTATCGGCCCGCACCAACTTGATGCCTACGTCACTAATGACAGACTTCCAAACCGAGATACGGATAATCGAATTGGATTCGTCTATGGTAAAACTCCCGATCCCTGCACCATGCAAGGTCTCACACCCCGCAAAAGGTTGCCCGGCCTGTAGTGCCGTAAATTTAGCAACAGTAGGAGAAGTGTTGAATCCCGAAGGATCAGGATTAGGGACGATTTCAAGACTTGGGTTAGTTTCATTTTCGAAAGTTGTCCAAGTCCAATCTGCACCATTCCCATTTATTTCAAAGTCTATCGGGATATTTTGAGCCGTAGCTGAAATAAAAGTAATGGAGGCGAGTAATAAGGTCAAGAATATTTTCATAATTTTTTTAGTAGCGTCGTAATGCTTACGACGTTTTTGTAATCCTTACGACGTTTCCGTAAAATATTAAATGTCCGTTTTATTTTTTGAAGAATTCTAAATGAGATAAAGTTAACAATAATCTTGATAGCTCCATGCTAAAGCTCAAAACAAGTCTCGAATTGACCAATTATGACCTTACATTTCAGCGATTCTCCAACCTCATAAATAAGCTATAAAATCAAGTACAGACAGGCCTCAACCAGTAATTCGCAAAATATTATTAAAAAAAAAGCCTCAAAAACCATATTATTGTTTAAAACAATAAAAAAATAACCAAAAAATTTTTAACTTTGATTAACCAAAGTTAAAAACAATTTTTTAGAGTACAAAAAACCACTACCCTGGTAACCCCTTCCCCAACTTCGAATGGTGTAATGGGTTGCCGTGTGCGACACTATTATGCCATTCTTTTTTTATGAATCAGCCCATATGATATTGAAACAGTTTTAAGTTTATATGACCGGTTATAATGGATGTAAAAAAAATAGTCTTCGAGAATACAAAGACGGGGAATAGTTATTTTGATCTGGTGAACTTAGAGGATATTCTAAATAAGAAACCTAAAGACCACAGTCAATTTGAATATCATAAAATTTCTTTTTTCGTTCTCGTCATTATCACCCACCACAAGGGAAAACACGGCATCAACTATAAAGATTACGATTACAAAAAGGGAACTGTTTTCACCCTACGAAAGAACAACATTCATAAATTCTATAAAACAAATGCCAAAGGTAAATTTCTCGTCTTTACCGAAGATTTTGTGATTCGCTATGCAGACAAAAGCAAATCTTTTAAATTATTTCAACTATTCAACGAAATGTTGGGTTCCCCAAAACTACAACTCAACAGTAGTGATTATGTTGAAATCAAAAACCTCCTAGATCAAATAGAAAAAGAATATTTAGAGATAGGCGATGGCCATTCAACCGAAATCATTAGAACATTGATACAAGTTTTAATTCTTAAACTTTTCCGCATAAAATCGAAAGGAAAGGACAGCTTTAGCGACGAAAAATATTATTTAAAATTTCTTACCCTACAGGCATTAATAGAAGCGGAGTGCTTTCAAAGTAAAAAAGTATCCTATTATGCGCATAAAATGGGGGTTACTTCCAAAACCCTGAACAATATCACCCAAAGTATTATTGGAAAAAATGCCAAATCATTTATTAATGAGATTTTAATGCTTCAAATCAAAATGCTCATCTTTGATGCGGAGCTTTCTTTTACAGAAATTGCCTATAAAGCTGGTTTTGATGACCCCACTAACTTCTTCAAGTATTTTAGAAAAATGACGGGACTGTCGCCCAAGCAATTCAAAGCAAGATGAAATGGCAATACTCATTATCTTTACGGCTCTTGTAAAGCAGCCAGAGCCTTCATCAATCCCCTATACCATTTTCGACGCTTTACACCACAGGCCTTTCATACGATAACTACCCCCTCACCTTATTACATAATATTTTCCAATGTGTTATTCTCTCTATATTATCAGAGCCAAGACTATACCCAAACAGGCTCATTTTTGCACTGAAAGATTTTCAGAATTGACAATACGACTACTGCTTACAAACAAAAAAAGGGCAGCCTTTCGACTACCCTTAATTTTCTAACAATTGGTTTTGAAAACTGCCTTGCCTGCATAAAACAAAGCTGCTTTCTATTTTAAACTTTTAAATGACATTTGCTCGACTATTGAGCCACAAGCATTACGACGCTACTGTACAACAATCATCTTACGCGTTTGCACAAAATCTTTTGTTTTTAACTCGTAGTAGATCAAACCACTTGCGCCCAACTCTGCTGCATCAATACTTACCTTATTGTATCCTTTGGCAAAATCGGCAGTAATTTGCTTCAATTGCTTACCAGAAATATCGCGGAACGAAATGGTTGCAGCCATGCTCTCCGGCAACTCAAAACCGATCAAAGTTGAATTTTGGAACGGATTCGGCTGGTTCTGATAAAGCACATAAGTATTGTTAGCAAATGTAGTGTTTTCTTTTGAGAATACCAAAGCTATACCCAAGTCTCCTTCTGTTGTGCTATAGGCTTCCGCTACCGTTTGGCTAGAGCCAATGGACAATGCTTCACTTAATAAACCTTTTGCTTTCGCCTCAAAAACAAGGGTAAACAATGGCGCATCGCTACGGGCACTGATCGCCTCAGAAGTATGCCAGCTTGTCGTCAAGATACCTTCTTCTAACATGGTCATTCCGAAGTTGGCTTCTGTAACATCTAGCGTACCAGATTGCATTGTGGAGAAGGCTAATTTACTAGCATCAAAATTCAAGGTAAATTGGTATCCTAACATCTGGTTGAATGCATCAGCTGTAATGGCTACCTCGTAGGTTTCGCCAGCTTTCAGACTTTGTTCTTTTGTTTCCAAAACAAGGTCAGCGGCAAAGTCTCTATTCTGAACACCCAGTAAAGTATTCGGGATCGCAGAGTTGTTCACATCTCCGATTTTCACCCCGATGAAATCATTATCCATCATCATTTGATCTACGCCATTCAGGGAAATGATTTCCGGAAGAACCGCTCCATTTGCAAATGGATTCGTTGGATCAGGGAAAACATAATCTGCATCAATGAATCGCCAAGAAGTATTGTTCGTAAAAGCATCATCTACATTCAAGATCAAGCGACGGATTTGTACCAAGTCAAAAGTAGTAACAGAACCGGAACGGTTGGCATCTGCCGCGATAATTTTGTACGGAGAATTCAACAACTGTAATCCAAGGATATGCTTGCTGATCAATACCAAATCGTAAGTCGTTACCCCATTTTGGTGGTTGATATCTTTCTCCGGTGTAATGGTATAATTCGCTCCATTTTCTACGCTGAATATAAAGTGGCCATCATCACTTGTAAGGAATGGTGGTACATATAAATTACTAGAGGTCAATTCTACATTTACATCAGATACCATCTCATCCATTTCGGTATAAATATCTCCAGCCAATTGCATATTAGCACAAGCTCCGTTTGGATCTTGAATGTTGGCATAAGTACCGCCAACTTCCCAGTTACCAGCCTCATCTACCACGTAGATTTGCAAGTCAGTGAAACCTAAGTTATCGCAAGTAAACGTAACCACAGAACCCAGCGCTTCAATCTCCGCTAGAGTTGTCAACTCCTGAGAAGTTGCATCAACGATACGGATATAAAACGCAAGATTTTCGCTTGCTGTACAGTTATCGAAACTGCCAGAGTTTGGTGCATCAAAATCAATTGCCCACAATTCAACCGAACCAGAAGAAGGCATCACCACAGTAGCAAGACCGTTGATAAGTACCGGTGTCGGTTTCTTGCAATCTGCGACGGTGAAGGTGTAATCACAAGTGGTGATGTTACCACAATTGTCTTCTACAGACCAGAAGATACGGTGTGTACCAACAGGGAAATCTCCGCTGGCATCGTTGCTGTCTCCATTGAAAGCAGAGCCATTATCGGAAACGCCATCGTTGAAAGCATCAATAGTATAACTATAGTTTAAGTCGCTATCAGCTGCACAAGCATCGTCTTCCGCTTCAAGAATTAGTTCCACATAAGAAGGGCCGCAATCTATTTCATAGTTACAAGCCACGATGTCTTCGCAAGAGGAGAGAATAGTCGGTGCAACGCTGTCGTATACTTTGATTACTTGTGTGTATTCCCAGTAGCCCGTTCCGGCATCCGCATCATACTGGCACCAGTCTACCACGATCCAGTGGCGGAGAATTTTATAACAAGCATCTTCCGTTACTTCAAGAATTTGATCTTCGTGGGTAACGGCCAACAAGTCACAAGCATCTTCGTCGATGATCGGGAAGTTATGTCCAGCAGGAAGCTCTTCAGGATCAGTGCCTAAACCAGTAGCACAATCAATGGTATGATCGGCAGGCCAAGCAATATCCGCTGATGTAAATGGTTCGCTATTGTATAAGGTAATCAATTGTTCGCAAGAAGCCGTGCGGCCATCTCCATCTTCGGCCGTCCAAGTACGGATGATGGTTCCTTCTCCACAGTTATCCGGCGCACCTTCATCAGTAATCGTAACAGTTACCTGACAGTTGTCATAAGCACCGGCGTAATATCCGGCCAGTTCGCCATTGTAGAAAGTTGGTGCACCATCACTGCTGCTAGCAGACAATTCTGGAACGTCGCTATAATCCGCGTGGCATTCCAAGGTCTTATCCGCTGGGCAAGTAATCACCGGATCCAATTTATCCTGTACAGTAACTTCTACCATACATTCATTGTAACGACTTTCATCATCATTGTCATCAAAAGCATCATCAGAGACAATATCGTAAACGCGCATTCTTATCATAACGACATCTCCAATGTCACTGCAATCAAATTCTACACAATCTGTAAAGTCAACATTCGAGGAAGCATCCATTCTTTTTACCTTTACAGTAATATCGCTACAGTTATCATAACTGCCATCATCGAAAGTTTGCCAACAAATAATAGCCGTACCATCCGTATTGATTGAAACAGTCGTATGTTCATCACAAATGGCAACAGGTGGTGTTGTATCTATAATATTTAAAGTCGTCGTACAAGGCGTCGCTTCATTGCCACACTCGTCCGTTACATAATAAGTAAATTCATGGGAACCAGAAGGCAATACAAGTTGATCGCCAACATTGTACTCTTCACCATTTAGGACAACAACAACACTTCCGATACCAGAGCAATTATCATTAAAATCAAGAATATCCTGAATCGTAACATCTGCTTGACATTGACCATTGGTGGTAACTGCAGAGATGTCTTCATAAACCGGACAAGTGAAAGTCGGGCCATCTGCATCTTCTACTTTTATAATTTGAAGATTGGTTACAGATTCTTGTGTACACCAATCGAAAACCGTCCATGTCCGCAACACTTTGTAGCCGCCACCACAAAGATCAACGATAGGTGCATCATGGTAAGAAGCACCGAGGTTGCAGTAGGTTTCGTTAATGGCGGTTGTACTATAGTAAGAAGTCACCACAGGGAAACCAGCATAGCCAGCATCGTATAAACTTTGTGGATCAACATTATCAAAATCGTTGCAATTCACCGTTAAGGATTCCGGCATGGTTGCATCTGCAATAGTTGGTTTGCGAATCGTGATGGTTTGTGTACAAGAAGCAGAATTGCCACTCGCATCTGTTACGACAAAGGTTCTGGTGATCACAGCATCCTCACAATCATCATCCGTCAAAGTATCACTATAAGTAACCACAACATCCGTACAATTGTCTGAAACAATCGGGCTACCTGTATCTAGGAAAACATCATCTTCCAAGACCGTAACCTCTGGCGTGTATACCTCTTCAACATCCGTACAAATCAAATCCAAGGTCGGACTATCCGGGCAACTAATCTCAGGAGCTAATTTATCTTCCACGATCATCATGCCCCAGCAAGTATTGCCAGAACAAATATGCTCTACCGTTACCGTATAGCTTCCGGTCGCACTCACTACATTATCTGGTAAGATGTTGCCATCTTCATCTTCAATCGTCACGGTATAACTATCATCAGGATAAAGCGCATCACCTTCCAGCATCATATCTGGCGTGATCGCTGCCGAACAAACTTCATTCAAAGAAACCTGAATCAAGTCATTGCAGATTAATGTTCCATTCGCTTCTACAAAAACCTCTAGGGTTGCCGTTGCCGCACAACCTGCTAGCGTTGTTTCTGTAACCGTAATAGTATGTGGGCCATTGTCCGTAGTTCCCCACTCGATGGTAATAGCAGCACCATCATTTTGGGTAATCGTTCCGCCACCAGACAAGTCCCAATCATAAGTATTGCCATTGTCCACAACCGTATATGTTTCAACGGCGCCACCACATACTGAGGTTTCGCCAGTGATTTCCGGATCAGGTGATGGTAAAATCTCATAACCAACTTCTATCTGTGCAGAACAGTTTTGAGGTGTTGTTACCACGACAAAAAGAGCGTCCATGCTGGCAGGAAGTCCAGCCGCTTCCGCATTTGCGAACACCGTACCAGAGCCAGAAGGATCGCCATCATACCATACAAAAACATTGCCTGCATCTCCGTTGATTAAATCATTATAATCATTCAGGTTTACAACAGCCATTGCACTACCCGCAGGATCTTCACAAATCAACAACGTTGTATCTGTAAGCACCGGAGAAGCATTGATGGTAACCGTAACAGTTTGTGCATCATCTGGACAGCCACCCATTGCAGCAGAAGTGTAGGTTCCAACTGGAACCGGATTCGCAGCATCAGCATTACTGGTTTCATCCATGATCGCTTGTGGGCCAGCGATATTCCAATTGGCTGGATCAAATGTTCCTAAATTCGGACCAGCATCATCATTTCTGTATACCCAACTATCATTGTATTGCCATACAGAGCCGGTACCATCTACATTGACATCACCAAAAACATCCGTCACCATACCAGAGCAGAAAAGCTCGACGGCATCATCTCCATTAAGGGAAGTTGCAGAACCATTACTGAAATTTGCAGGAAAACCGAAGAAAGCTTCAAAAGCTGCAAAGTCTCCGGTAACATAAAGGTAATCTCCTGCCGTAGCAGATTCTGCAGGGAACGTAAATTCCACGGTTCCACCACCATTACCATTATTAGCAGAACCTAATCCATAAATACTGAGGTTGGCAATATCATTCAAAACATACAATTCAATCACTTTAGGCTGGCCATTAATTAAGTCGCCATCCACAACAGCGGAAATTACCAAATTCCCGCAACTCGAAACCGTGTTCGTAATATCATACGTACCCGGATCACTGGCATCAAGATCAATCTCTCCTGAAGACGGATCTATCGCCAGATCCGGACCGCCAGTCGTTGCGACGGCAGTATATAATCCATCCATTCCGGTCGTATGTGTCGGAAGGGGATTTGTTTCATCTTGGCAATACGCAGCTGCATCATAAGCAAATTCTGCATCCGGCACTTCAACAAAAGAAATCAACACATCAGAAGATGCCCCCATACACGGACCTGCGCCATCGGGGTCGGCGGTAGTCCAGGTCAGTGTAACAGTAGTTCCCATTTCGGAAACATCCGGGGTATAAAAAGTACTTGTCGCTGTCGCATCTGCAAAGGAACCTGCTCCACCAGACCATGAACCAGCGCCACTAGCTGTAGCCATGAGCATGATGTCTGATGCGGTTCCACAAACTTGTTGATTGATACCGGCATCAGCTGTTGCAGGGGGTACAACAGAAAGCGGTGTGCATCCTGTCAATTCCAAATCTCCACAAATTGCTGCAGCATCAATAGCAGCTTGAATATCATTGGCAGAAGTAAAACCTAGGGCATTAAATTCAGCCAAGGTTCCTTCAAAGGATAATCCGGCCACGCAATATGTTCCTTCGGTAAGTCCAGAGAAGTTCGCACCATAAGGAGCGGCAATACCACCAGAAGCAACACTCTGGATATTGTAATCTGGAGCACCGTCAGTAAGCAACCAGATGTAAGTGTAAAGGGAAGCTCCAGGAGCTGTTGGGGCAACTTGGCCGAGGTTGAGCGCACCGGGCGAATCTGTTCCCGCCGCAAGATCGAAATCTCCAATCTGCCAAGTGCCGGTAGCATCCACGAAAGAATGCGCTGGAACAAAACCGCCACTAGGCCCTAGTATCGGAAGGCCCAAATCCGTTCCATAATGGAATTCGGTTCCACCTGGTGGGTTGCCTTCTTCTATCAAAGCAACACCACTAACGACGCTTGTCCACGGCGTAACATCAAGCACACCATCATCGTCAGTATCCAGATCATCCCCACCCGCACCAGAGAAGCCCTCCACCAACAGGTAAGTTACATTATCATTGTTTTCAAAATTGAGGGTTGTGACCAAATCAGGTGTTGCAATCGTCATGGAGCTTTCTCCGGCAAGGAAAGTTCCGTTTGCCTGAATCTGTTGTCCTGTTAAATCAACCACACTTTCGATTACACCAGACGCAACAGTACCATCTCCAAGTACAATGAAAGTATAAGGAGAAAGATCTGTCCCCGGCACACCGAGCAACTCGAAATATTCATCATTATCTGAACTGGGCTGATCCAGCCTGATTTCATTTAAGCTTGGTGCAACTACCGGAGGAGCACCCGAGTTTGGATCATTTTCATCCGCGGCAGCATAATCTGCCGTAAAATCAGGGGTATCATCTCCCTCACAAACCGAAATCGCAGCGGGAATATCACCAGCATCAGCCAAACAAGCCGCCGCTGGCGGTCCAGCAAGTCTATAAGATTGCCCAGAGCCACCTACATCACTATCTGTCCCCCCCGTTCCGTTCACGAGATTTCCGATATAGTAAAAGGTAACCTCTCCTGCACTAGCTGCTGGAGCGACCCATTCCATTGTAAAAACATTAGAAGCACTTGTGCCCCCTCCATGTTCTACATAGATTCTGCCCCCAACATTTGCGGCAGGAGCTTCTTGAACATTGGCTCCAAGATTTTGCCAAGTACCGACATTATTATTTTGAAAATCAAGTGCTGTCATTTGGAAGCCATAACCTCCGGGTGTTCCAGTTGCTGCCGCCAAGGTCAACGTAACGGTATAAGTATCTCCTGGTGTATAATCGGTCACTATAGCTCCTCCAGCATCCCTAACTTCAAGGATTTCAGAGATCGCACCATAAGAGCCGCCATTATGGCAGGAAGCACAAACAATCCCTCCTTCCCCGGGAGCACCAGTGTTTCCATCATCACCAGCATTTGCTCTTCCACCAGAACTGGCCAAAAAAACATAGCCCATAGAGAGTAAAATAAAAAAAGTGTAGAATGTCCTCAGTTTCATAATTTCTTAATTAAATGGAATGAGTATTTGATGTAATTGAAAAAATTTATGTTTTGACAAACAAAAGGCAGGAAAAAAGGCACACAGGAGGTACGGGATACAACCTGAGGATGTATCGATTTTTTCATGAGAATTTGTTGACAATAAAATAAATAAACTTCTTTAGACCTACACTATTTTGATTTGCAATACATTATATATTAACAAATACCAAATAAGTTAAGTCTGAACGGGAATTGGGATAGGTAAACTATAAAAAAGGTTTGTGGGAGGGGGAAGAAGTTTGGGTAAAATAAGCTTTTGGGAAAACTCGTATTATGATACAAATATATGATTTTATTGTTAAAATTTCTTGCAAATAGAAAATTTAACGTTTACAAATTAAAAAAAACAGGTATTTATCTGCCAAACAACGGCACAACATATATTTAAAAATCATCTACAAGGTCTTTACAGCCAATATGTCTATACATTGTTTTTCTCAAAAAAAATTGCAGTTAAATTTAAAGCAGTAGTTTTCTCCGAAATAATACAACCGTTGGGAAATGCATATATTTCAATTCAGATATAACATGATGAATATGCTGGGGCTTACAATATATAGATGCCCATTTTGCCGGATTTTTGAAAAAGTTTCTGCCAATCGGTAATTTCATGTAGCAAAGATATGATTTTTCAACATCAAATGTATGGACAAAACCTACCTCCTAATTTTGTCCACAAAAAAAAAGACGACCCGAAGATCGCCTTTCTTTTTACCAACAATAGAAAACGTTTCAATTTCCTGTTAGGATCATTTTGCTTGTTAAGACAAAATCATCCGTTTTTAATTCGTAGCAGATTATTCCCTTACTGCCCAAATCTTGGGCGGTAACCAGCAATTCGTTATGGCCTTGGGCGAAATGGCCTTCGATTTTTTTCAACTGCTTGCCGGAAATGTCCGTAAAGGTAATCGTAGCCTGCATAGCTTCAGGTAATTCAAACGCAATCCGTGTAGCCTCGTTAAAAGGGTTTGGGTAGTTGGTAAGATGAGTACGCGTTTTGTCCCAAAGAGTAGTCTTTGTATTTTGGAAGCTTAGGACAACTTCCAGAATTTCTTCTGCCGAATTGTATCCTTCGGCGGTTGTGTATATTGAGTTTATGTAGAGACCCTCGCTCAACACACCATTAGATTTTGCCGTAAAAGACAAAGTATACAACAAAGTATTTTCTTCAAGAGAAATATCTTTGCTGTCGTTCCAACTGGTCGTGATGATCCCATTTTGAACATGGTTTAAACCAAAATTACTTTTCGTAAGGGCAAGCG
>JAHDGC010000085.1:0-3073 GCA_020627865.1 Saprospiraceae bacterium
ATGCAAAAATTCTTCTTGGATGATATTCGTTCCGGCTTGGACATCAACACGATCATTAGAGTTGGCCATGAATTGCCGGATCATTCGATAATTCAATAAACCCCTATACCGCAAATCCAATAGTTCCTTCCGGTTGAGGCCAAAAAGCTTAATGCATGATGTTGCAATTTGGGCAACTCTATCGTTGAGGGGAACCAACATCACTTCCCGAGTTAGATCATTGTATTCATAGGCAAAATATTCGGTAGGATCATCTATATAAGGATCGATGGAAAGTGGTCTTTCTTGATGGTGCAGCTGGATAAAATCTTGTAGCGGCATTCCCGTTGTATCCTCCAGCGGATCGGGTGTTAACTTTCCGGCAAGGGAAGCCAGATAAATGTCTGTACTATTTTTGCGAACAGGTGGTTTTTTCAACATCTTGTTTACAATCGGGAATTTTGCACTTTTATATTTTTGGTTACACAATTGACAAGAAGGCGCATAGTTAAAATAAGCATAGGCCAGCCACCAGTACTTGCTTTTGGGACGATAATGTTCTACATCACCATAGGCTACTGTTGAGAAGTAGGATTCACAATAGGCGCATTTACCAAACGACTCTAACAATAAGTTTTCTTTTGCTCCATTCCACCTTGCTGGTGCAAAGCTGAATTTTGTTCTGATTTCTGATTGGATATCCCGTGCTTGTTTCAATAGTTCCAATTCCCATTTGACCCTATCTTCTCCCGTGAATGATTTCGGAAAATTGACAGGATTCAAATTCCGTTTAAGACTTATCATTCTTTAGTTTTTTGATCTCGTCTTTCAACTTTTTCATCAAGTCGCCATACTTCATGGACTCGTGGGAATATAAATTCATCGGAATATCGGACATATCATCCACGCCTTTTAATTTTTCTAATTCTCCGGACTTTGGCTTGGACTCCATCCCTCTACTTTTCATCATACTTTTTTTCATAAAATCGGCTGCTTTCCTCATCTTACTTTTTGCCCTTTCTACGGCAACAGATTCATCTGTTGCTAGCCCAAATATATCCGACATCACCACCTGATGGATCAGCAGTTTGCGCGGATCATTTTCATAATGATATAAATCAAGATTATTCCGTTTATTTCTAATCACGGTAAACAACTCTCCGCATCCACATTGTTGGGCAACAAAAGGGGCATGCGTAGTCGCTATGATTTGTGCATTTTTGAAAAGGGACGAAATGGATTCCAAAATGATTCTTTGCCAAGAAGGATGCAAATGCAAAGCAATCTCATCAATGAGCAATATAAACTTTGCATTCATCGGGTTTCTGTAATCTTTGTATGTATGTGTTATTCTATGCAACAAATCCCCGACCCAATTTGCCGTGATTTGGAAGCCATCGCTCAGTTGCGAAAAGTCTACAACACCATCCTTGTTTTTAAATTTCACACAATGTGCTTCCTTATCAATCTTATAAAACTTCACGCCCGGAATCAACTTGTTAATTGATCTTTTCACATGCTCGAACGTAGTCCGGTCTTCCCGATAATCCAAATCCATGATCCACGATTCAAAGGGATACAAAGAAGCATCCGCATCAAAGAGGCTGGCCACATTATTGGATCTAAAATTCTGATAGTTGCTGGTTTTCACCTTCATTCCTATGCTCCCGACCCTGCGATGCACACCATAGCCGATATTCAGATAGTTTCGTTCCGCATATTCTACGGCATCATCCAGCTTACTCAAGCTTTCCTTATTTCGAGAAATGATTTTTGACAAACTATCCCCTCTTTCAATATTAATTTTTATAATTCGCTCTCCCTTGTCCTCTGTTCGCAGATGCGCAATAATTTCACAAAAATCACATTTATTCCTGATCCAATTGTCGGGATTCCCAATCAGTTCCCCCATTGCAGAACTGCCTGCCAAAATCAATGCTATTGATCTTAAAATGGTACTTTTTCCCGTTCCGTTATTCCCCAAAATAACGGTTCTACTCCGGATAAAATCTTCTCCTGACTCGTCCGTCTCTATAAAAGACATATCGAGCTTTTTGTAACATCTTACATTTCTCAGGATCAATCTGGTTAACTTCATCTCTGTTTATTTAATTTGAGCAACAAGGAAAATTCTGCACTCGCACTCCCTAAATCCCCAAGAGAATTGCCCTCCCCCAATTTTCCTTCTTATACTCATTTCATTTTTTATGCAAAATACTCAAAAAATGGGGAAATGTAAAGCCATGTCTCTGAATACCGGACAAAGTGTAGTCCTTATGGGTAATATTGAAATAAACATTAAAAAAGTCAATCACTTTACATTTTGTTTAACTTTTCAACTAAAATATTAAACAAAATACATAATAATAATGTTACAACGATATTCTTAATCAAAAATAGTACACTAGCATGAAATCAATTATTACATTATTGCAATTACTATTCTTCTTAAACTTGGCTTCTGCCCAAACAGTTGTAGATATTATAGTGAACAGTCCTGCGCATAATACCTTAGAAGCAGCAGTTGTTGCCGCTGATTTGGCAGGGACATTAAGTGGTGATGGCCCCTTTACCGTTTTCGCCCCTACAGACGATGCTTTTGCCGCTTTACCGGCAGGTGTCCTTGATGAACTTTTGGACGATCCGTCGGGTGCACTGACCGATATTCTATTATACCATGTTGTAGCTGGAAATATTTTATCTTCTGATTTGAGTGATGGTCAAACAGCCACTACGATATTTGGTCAAGACATCACCGTAACCATCAATGCTGAAGGTGTTTTTATCAATAATGCGTTAGTTACGATCGGAGATGTTGCCGCGGAGAATGGTGTTGTCCACGTGATTGATGCCGTCTTGATTCCAACAGCTGCACCAACCATAGCCGACATTGTTATCGATAGTCCTGACCATGAAACGCTTGAAGCAGCAGTTGTTGCTGCTGGCTTGGTTGATATTTTAAACAGCCCTGGCCCGTTTACGGTTTTTGCCCCTACGGATGACGCCTTTGCTGCTTTGCCTCCTGGCGCTCTTGACGCTTTGCTTGCTGATCCGAATGGTGCACTGGCCAATGTATTGCTTTATCACGCTGCTG
>JAHDGC010000085.1:3173-4385 GCA_020627865.1 Saprospiraceae bacterium
ATGGTGTTTTTATCAATGATGCACAAGTGACTGTTGCGGACATTATGGCCAGTAATGGTGTTGTTCATGTGATTGATGCCGTTTTGTTCCCACCACTACCTACTATTGCGGATATTGTTATTGCTAGTCCTGATCATGAAACGCTTGAAACAGCAGTTGTTGCTGCTGGCTTGGTTGATATTTTAAACAGCCCTGGCCCATTTACGGTTTTCGCCCCTACGGATGATGCCTTTGCTGCTTTGCCTCCTGGCGCTCTTGACGCCTTGCTTGCTGATCCGAATGGTGCACTGGCCAATGTATTGCTTTATCACGCTGCTGCCGGAGCGGTAATGTCTTCCGACTTGAGTGATGGACAAATGATTACCACTGCACAGGGGGAAGATGTTATGGTAACGATCAATATGGATGGTGTTTTTATCAATGATGCACAAGTGACTGTTGCGGACATTATGGCCAGTAACGGTGTTGTTCATGTGATTGATGCCGTTTTGTTCCCACCACTACCTACTATTGCAGATATTGTTATTGCTAGTCCTGACCATGAAACGCTTGAAGCGGCAGTTGTTGCTGCTGGCTTGGTTGATATTTTAAACAGCCCTGGCCCGTTTACTGTTTTTGCCCCTACAGACGATGCTTTTGCCGCATTGCCTGATGGCACATTGGACGCATTACTTGCTGATCCGAATGGTGCCCTCACACAGGTATTGCTTTATCATGCCGTCCCAGGAGTAGCCTTGTCTTCTGATTTGAATGATGGACAAATGATTACGACTGCACAGGGAGAAGATCTTATGGTAACGATCAATACCGATGGTGTTTTTATTAATAATGCAAAAGTAATTGTTGCGGACATCATAGCTAGTAACGGTGTTGTTCATGTGATTGATGCGGTATTGGTTCCGACATCCGTATCCGTTAAAGAAACGGCGGCTGCTATAGATCACAACATTCAAATTACGCCAAATCCTGCCAGTGCATTCTTTACCATAAAGAAGGAAAACACAGCTAACATTTCCGCGACGCTATTCAACCCGAATGGGAAGTTGATAGATAACAAGCTTATTAATACACAATATTACGATTGGCCAATTGAGCACTTGAGTAATGGCACTTACTTTTTACAAATAGCCACTGAGGGTAAGATTTTGCACCAGAAAATTGTGATTTGTAATTAAATTCCTAGAATAATAAACATTCAACCACATATATGTA
>JAHDGC010000085.1:4485-14707 GCA_020627865.1 Saprospiraceae bacterium
ATTGTGATTTGTAATTAAATTCCTAGAATAATAAACATTCAACCACATATATGTACATAGTTTTAGGATGCTGAACTTATAAGTGATTCTAAGAGACTGTTGCTTATAATGTAGGTACAAAAAGAAATGGCCGGAGTTATCATCCGGCCATTTCATTTTTAATAATATTATAAATTTTGCATTTCTTAAATTCCAGACATTTACATGACTGGCAAAGAATATCGTTCCTACGGAACTCTTATTTAAGATGCGTTAAGAAACCAATGCCCCCTCAATCACTTCTTCTACAATTTCAGGGTTCAACAAAGTGGATACATCTCCTAGATTGCTAGTATCTCCCGAGGCAACTTTCCGCAAAATTCTACGCATAATTTTTCCGGAGCGTGTCTTAGGCAAACCAGAAACCAACTGGATTTTATCCGGTTTGGCAATAGGGCCAATTTCCTTGGTAACAACTTTCAGTACCGCCTTGCGGAAAGCATCTGCATCTTCCACATTATCATTGGTGATAACATAAGCATAAATTCCCTGTCCCTTAATATCATGCGGATAACCCACAACGGCAGATTCGATCACATCAGGATGTTCGTTAATGGCATTTTCCACCTCTGCGGTTCCCATCCGATGACCGGAGACATTTATAACATCATCTACCCTACCGATAATTCTATACATGCCCTTGCTGTCCCGTCTGGCACCGTCCCCTGTAAAGTACTTGTTTTCAAAAGCAGAGAAATAAACATTTTTGCAACGTTGATGATCCCCATAAGTTGTCCGGATCATGGAAGGCCAAGGGAATTGGATGCAAAGCAAGCCTTCTTTTTCCTTCCCGCGAATCAACTTTCCTTCAGGAGACATCAGGCAAAGCTGCACACCCGGCATCGGCAAGCCGGCATAAGTTGGTTTCATCGGAGAGATGCCGCCCATTCCGGAAATCATGATACCTCCGGTTTCGGTTTGCCACCAAGTATCTACGATCGGGCATTTTCCTTTACCCACCTTGTCATGATACCATTCCCAAGCCTCCTCGTTAATCGGCTCCCCTACTGTTCCCAAAACTTTCAAGTTGGTCAGATCATAATGACTTGGCCAATGGTCTCCTTTTGCCATCAATGCACGAATGGCCGTTGGCGCCGTATAAAATTGGTTTACCTTATGCTTTTCGCAAATATGCCAGAATCTTCCAGCATCCGGATAAGTCGGTACCCCCTCGGACATGATTGTTGTGGCACCAGCCAATAAAGGGCCATAAATAATATAAGAATGCCCCGTTATCCAACCAATGTCTGCCGTACACCAATATACATCGCCCGGTTCATACTGGAAAACATTTTTGAACGTGAAACACGTGTACACCATGTAGCCACCACAGGTATGTACCACACCTTTGGGCTTACCAGTAGAACCAGAAGTGTAAAGAATGAAGAGCATATCTTCCGCGCTCATAACAGTTGGTGCACATTTCGGGCGCTGTCCATCCACCTCATCATGCCACCATTTGTCGCGGTTTTTCTTCATCTTCACTTTTTCTCCCGTATTTTTATGTACCAAAACCGTTTCGATAGACTTGCAACCTTGTTTCAAGGCCTCATCCACGACAGCCTTAACGGGAATATTTTTGGCACCGCGAGAATTAAAATCGGAACAGATGACCATTTTACAAGTGGAATCTTTTATCCTATCCGCTAAAGCTGTTGCCGAAAAACCAGCAAACACGACAGAGTGGATGGCACCAATTCTAGCACAAGCCAAAACCCCGATGGCCAACTCCGCTACCATAGGCATATAGAAACAAACCCGATCTCCCTTCTTAATCCCATTGGCCTTTAAGGCATTCGCACATTTACACACTTCGGCATGTAGTTCCTTGTAGGTGTAGGTTTTGTATGGTCTAGAGGGATCATTCGGTTCCCAAATTAAAGCGATGTCGTCTCCATTGGTTTTGAGGTGACGATCTAGGCAGTTTTCTGTAATATTCAATTTTCCGCCTACAAACCACTTTACATCTGGGCCATCAAAATCCCATTGTAAAACTTTTTTCCATGGCTTCCGCCACTTGAAAGTGCTGGCTTGCTCTGCCCAGAAAGCTTCCGGGTCTTGGACGCTTTCCTTGTAAACTTCTTTGTATTGTTTGAAAGAGGTGATTTTAAGAGTTGACATATTGTTAGATGTTAGATCGCTTCGCTGTCAAAAGATAGACCGCTTCGCTGTTAGAAGTCAGATGCCTTGTTCTAAGTATTGGCTGTATCTGTTTAATGTATTTAAAAGAATCAAAAATAAGAAAAGAAATAAAAATAAGAAATTATGAGGAGAAATAATTTATTTGTCTCTTCGTCCGAGGTAAAACATTATGATTAAAACACCTAGAAACAAACAAAATACTCACCAATCAAAACAAAATTACCCCCGATTTTATTTGGGGACTATCAAAATCACACCAAATCTACCTCGAACTTCATCGTTATGTATTTTTTTGCTTTTAGGGCACTTGAGTTATGTTTTACAAACTCAAAATTTCCCGATATGATATGACATCCATTACATTATTTCAATCAATCCTGTAGTATAAATTATAATGCGCTCCATCTTTCGCAAAAGTGATATACTTGTTACCACTACCTTTATCTATGCAAGAAATAGATTCCGCCCCCAAAAGGTCATCGGCATCCCAGATGTTATCATCCCACATGGTAAAGGTAATTTTCTGATCAATAAATATAGCATCCACTTTCCGTAGATCATAATAATCTCCTTGCTTCATCTTAATTCTTGAACGAGGCCACTCTTCAACATCATTACCATAACCAATATCAAAATAAATGGCATCCGGAGTTATGAACCCGTCAGAACTTACACATTCCAAACCAATCAGTTGTAAACTGCAGCCGTACTCCTGACTTGTGTTTTTAACATTATGCTTATTCGTTACAAATCCTAACAATGTGAGTATAAAAAAAATAGATAGGAATTTCATGACTTAAAAATTTAGTGATTAACAAATTGACACTAATCAATATAAATAGGATAAAATCGTTACCATTTTCTTATACTTTTTTTAACTTTTTCATCAAAAAAAGCCACCAAAACTCTAGGAAGTCAGGTGGCTTTTTCAGATAAAACAAAAGTATTTTTAGTGGGACTACGGGAAAGTGCTTTTTTAGTTTATCTGGACTATCTTTTCTATTTTCCAATCTTTTCTTGTAAACTCAACCTGATACATTCCTCCGGGCAAAGGATACATATCTATAATTTTCTCGAACTGTCCGTCTTGATTAACCTTCATCGTCCATTCATCCAATAAAACTTGCATATCATTTCGTACTTTTATGGTTACAAAATCTCCTGTTTCCCCGACAAACTTGGCAACAACTTTACCTGAGTCCGAGGAATGTTTCTGAATCCAAAACTGCTCATTGCTTTCTCTTTCCTTACGACTCATTACCGGAGTACAGGCTTCAATAGCCGCTAAGAATTCTGCTCCAGCCACAACACAAAAACCTTCATCTAATAGAATCGAATCCGCAGCAAGATAACTTACATTTATATTGTTATCAACAATAGCATTCGATCCAATAAAAGCATCCGTTCTGAATGTTGTATCGACAGTCGTTCCAGTGGTTGTGATGTATAAATCTATGGCAACACAGGCATCGGCCTTATCTCGTGCGCATGCTACCGCAGCATCATGATCGAGCATACCATTTGTCAGTACTTTACCGGAGAGATTCTGTTCCAGCCGTGCTGTACTAAGGATGCAATCTTTGATATCGACAGCGCTAAGGATGGGATATAAACCTTTGATCGTAGCAGCAGTCCGGGTGACAGCCGGTGCCGCTAAGGATGTCCCAGCAGCAAGATCTAGCGAATCACCAAGTGTGGGTGTCTCGACAAAACCGTAGGCGGCAATGTCTACATTTTCAGCACCATAGCTGGCGTAATTGGCCAATTCTATTTCTCCTGTTTGGGCATCCACAGCATAAGACGTTACTACGATCATATTTTCAATATCCAAGTTACAAGGATATTTGTTGATCAGGTCATTGTTCTTGCTGGTGTTTCCAGCTGTAGTAACGATAATGACATCGTTATCGGATGCATACTGAAGAGCGTCTCTGAGAATAACCGGAAATTCGGATGCTTCAAAGCCCCAAGATAAATTCAGCACGTCTGCACCATTGTTCACAGCATAATAAATACCACAGATCGCATCGAAAACTTTTCCTTTATTTAGTTCATGAAATTTGATATTCATAATTTCCAGATGAACATCGGTATCGAAAGCACGAGTAACGACACCATTTACTTTTGTACCATGCCCGTCGTAATCAATCACTGTTCCCGTCTCATTGATAAAATCATAACCATTTGTATCTCCGATGTAGCAATTGTCTTCATCTATAGCTTCTTGGTTTATCCACCCAGCATGTATAAGAAAAGGATTCCCAGGGTCGGTGCCGGTATCAATAATTGCTACACGTACCATAGCAGCAGAGTCGGAAGGCGTATAGGCACTTTCTGGGAAACTCAACTCTTGCCCCAGTAAGGTAGAAGGTGTTGCCGTTCCAATAGGGTAAGTAATTTTTGTTCCACCAATATCAAGGACTTCATATCGCTGCCCGAATATTCCAGTGAAGGAACCATCATTTGCCCCATCTTCCCAAGAAGCGATAAAGATACTATTCCCATTGGTAGCCGTTTTAGGCTTTTCCTGTTCGGGTTCATCATAAGCATTGACTTGAAACTCACCACCAATCGGAACTGCATTGTTATCAAAAACTTGAGCAAAGATGCCTTCCTCAAATCCATCTTGCCCAAAACTAGACCAAGCCACCATAAAGCTACCATCATCCAGCATGGCAATACTAGGATGCCTTTGAGCATCGGGCGTATAAGTATTCACTTGAAATTCTTCCCCTACTTTGTTTCCAATAGCATCAAACCGTTGCCCGTAAATACCGTACCCCGACCCATCTTGCCCATTACTTTCCCAAACAACCACAGCACTGCCATTATCAACGAGTGCTACATCCGGCCAAGATTGCTCCCCGATCACTGTCGTATTAACTTGAACAATACTCCCAATCGGTATTCCTCCTGCCGTAAAGCGACGCATGTAAATGCCATTATCCTCTTCGGAATCCTCCCCCGACCAAGTTACGATAAAATCACCCGTACTACTCATTGCTATAGAAGGTCGCGGATTGTTAGAGGAAAATAAAGAAGGACACACGGTAATTATTTGCCCTTGCAATGTTGCAGTATTGTCATAACGCTGAATGAATACTCTACTGCCGACGTGCCAAACTACGGCAAAATTTCCGAAATCATCTACGGCCACTTCGGCATTAACACCATAACTATATTTAGCCAAGGTATCGGTAGATACACTTATATTATTAGCAGCCTCCTTACTAATATCAAAGGGCAACCCCTTGGGTGTTCCGTCTACACAATATTGTCGCCCATAGATGGAGAACGTACCTCCGGATGAAGCCTCATCAATCTCATGCCAAACAGTTACAAAATCCCCATTGGCTTGCATCGCAACGGAAGGTTCAAACTGCGTTTTATTACTCGACCCGATTTGATATTCCTGTGTAATCGGATTCCCACTGCTTTTATAAACACGTCCATAATTATGACGGCGTTGCTGGTCAATCCAAGTGAGTGTGAAGTTACCCTCAGCATCCATTGCTACATCCGTTGCATATTGCATCCCTATCGCATATGCATTTACCTGAAATTCGAAGGTCTCGAAAATGTAGTTGTAATTGGACGTATCAACACTCGCCCTCGTTTTTGCCGACCGGATTCTTTCTTCCAATTCAACCGGATTGTCTGCGCCCCACAATTCTATGGCAACAGCATTGCAAATACATTCATCCTCAAGTGTCGCCCCCTGACTGACGAGGTAGGCACGAGTAGTGTCAATCTCTGCCGAACTCACATCGGGATTGTATTGGAGTATAAAACTGTTGGCATCTCGTTCACTCAAAATAGTTGGATTGCCATTGATGAGGTTATTTTCTTGGTCGCAAATTTCCCATTCATTGTTGAGCAGAGGCAACTCGTGTGCAGTGAGGTGAAGCAAGGCCGTGTTTTCGCTTCCGGTGATGTTGTTGTCTTTATCCCAAATTCGTAAATAAATTGTTGTTCCTGGCACGTAATTTTCAAAGACCATTGCATATGGTAGGGAATCAAGTACTTCACAGCTTTGCAGAAAGAGTCCATCGCAATTTCCTGTATAGGCTTCGATTACCGGAACTACGGTGTTATTTATATTGGCACGGACAAGGAAATTTCCTGTTGGGGGGACTTCGATTTTGTACCAAGCGTCGTTGTTTACATAAGTACCGGCGCAAGAAGATGGAAGGCCTTGGTTTGAATTGGTGAGTTGTTTTAGGTCGAGGATGATGCCTGTTGTGGAGCAGGGCACCATAACTATCGGCATTTCTTCTGCTAATTCACAAATATCTGGTAATACTATATAAGTTGAAAATGCTGAGGTATTATTTATTGTATCTATAGACGTTGCACTAGCTGAAAGCATATTGCCACTTTCGAGCATTAATCCAGATAAAGTCCATGCCCCCATAATATCAGCGATTGTTGAACCTAAAAATATTTCACATTGAAAGGGTGTAGCAGTACAATTTAACTGACCATCTAAATAAACTTCAACAACATCGTATGGGGCAGCCATTCCATGAAGTTGCGATTGCGTAGAAGAATGAATAATGGGGCCAATTTTTGAAGCTCCAACAAGAGCAGAATTATTACAATAAAGTATATTTTTTGACAATTTACACTTTGAAATCTCTTGATTATATTTTATAGCTGTATTAGACTCTCTAATCAGATTATTTGAAATACAAATATCTATAGCATTCGATAAATTGATTCCACGATCATTTTTGGATAGTATGTTATTTGAAATAGTAAGAGCTGATACACTCGTCGTCCATGCACTATGGATTCCAATCCCTTCTCCCACAATATTATTGTTTGATATAATAGCATTCTCTGAGTTAGAAACTAATATTCCAGCATTCGCCCAAGTTCCTCATCTCATCTTCTCCAATTGTATTATACTGAACCACATTATTTAAGCCTGCAATTACAACTTCGGTATTGACATTTCCATAAAATTCATTGCCTTTACTTTTTCCTCCTATTACATTATTATTCCCTTCAACACTAATCTGTACAGTTCCAAAATTTATAATCTTTAGATTATAAACCTCACAATTTGAACCTGCTATTACAATTCCTGGCAACCAGTTTTTTTTACCATCTAAAGTTATCTTTCCAAGGGAAAGACCGTCAATTGTAGTATTATTTGCTATAAGTTCGGGAAGTTTATTATCTATAGATATCGTATCTACAATGAGTGTATCAAACAAAATATAACTATTCAAGCAATCTTCATTAGCATGATTTATTGCCTCCCTAAGACTACAATGATTATCATCACAAATCCCATCATCCAAATCATCACGTGTATTAACTACATATGTTATATCTGATTCTCCAGTAATTATTATTGAGCTTTCAGCATAGGCAGAGCATCCGTTTATGTCTGTAAATTCATATTTTATGTTGACATTACCTGGATGAATAGCGGTAATATTAGCTGTTCCGTCATCATTATTCAATATAGAAAGGCTATTTGCATCTCCTATCACTGACCATGAATGAGCAAAATATGGAGGAACGCCACCTATTGGATTCCCATGATACAAATCACTTGAACCAATAGATAAAGAATAAGAACCGTCTATGCTTCCCGCCATACCAGATGAAGAACAACTATCTACTATATGGATATTTGTAGATACAGAATAATTACACAATTGTGCGTCTGTAAAAGAATATTTTAAAGTTACTGTGCCCGGTGATAATCCCGATACAGATGCAGTTCCATCATTATAATTCAGAAGAACTACCTCTCCTGTACCGTTAGTCTGTGCCCACATATGATTGAGATATGGAAGTTCTCCTCCAATAGGATTACCGTTAAAATCAAAGCTATCCCCTATATACATATAATTATTCCCCTCAATATTAGCATCTAAAGTAACCGAACAAGATTGGACAGAAACACAAGAACTAAAATCAGAAGTATTATCATTTCCATTGGTTGCTGTTGCCGCTATTCTATCATGAACTTCATATGTACCTGGTAAAACCCATGTTCCAAATGTATCTGCAACTGTCGACCCCATATACATTTTTCCATCACAATTTAAACAATCCGGATCATGCAAAAATACCTCAATGACATCATTCGGACCTGATAAACCAGAAATTTGGTTTTGTTCAGCAATCGTAATTTCAGGAGAGGCGGTAAAGTTAGTATGATTGTCTATACCTTCTTGCCCATTACAATATATAGAATTTTGACTAATTGTCACCCCAGCAGTACCATTTCCAGTAAGATTAATACCATGTCTTCCATTATCGTGAATAATGTTTGAATGTATATACGCTCCTTCTGTGACGCCTTGCAGATTAATTCCATCCCAATAGTTATTACGGAAAGTATTATATGCAATAATATAATTACCACCACTTGTGCAACATGAAAATAAACCAGTTGTATTATTTGAAAGGGTGCAATTATAAACGAATATATTCGATTGCCGCCCAGTCGAAATACCATCATTAATAAAATTAGATATTGTGAGATTCCTGATAGTAATGAGTGAATCGTAAAGCCCTAATCCATCACTTACGACCTTTCCTCCATCAATACAAATCTTGTTTTCTCCATCAAGAACTGCATTAGGTGCTCTAAACTCTGGTAATTCACTACAGAGATTTATTGTTCCACTGAAATTAAACATAATCTTACTAGATATTCCATCAGTATTTGTCTGATTTATAGCCTCCCTTAAGCTACAATGTATCTCATCACAAATACCATCATCCATATCATCATTGGTATTTACAATGTATGTGTTTACTCCATCTCCAGCATTGTAAATATTGATATAAAAAGTATCTAAAGCCACACACCCTTCAGAATCTATCACGGAATATTCCATATATATATCCCCAGCAACCATCGCAGTTATAGAGGCCGTACCATCATTATTATTTTCTATATCTATTGTTCCTGTCCCTCCAGCTTTTGTCCAGCTATGATTCGTGTAAGGTTGTATACCTCCGATAGGGTTGCCCATGTATGTGTTAGCAGAATTTAGGCTAAGACTATCTAAACCGGATATAGCCGTAGAGAAAGCAGAGTTCGCACAAATATTATTGCTTAAATCAATCCCAAAACAAGGAGAAAACCTAGAAGTATTATTTGAAGAATCTGTAGCCGTAGCAGTGACACTTTCCTGATCTGACAATGTTAAACCATTTACATTCCAAGCACCAGTTGAATCGGCTAAAGTGATACCCAAATATATAGCCCCCTGACAGTCAAAATTCAAAGGACATGCAGAATTATCAAACTTAAAAACTTCTATGATATCAAAAGGTTCTGATGTTCCTTCGATCAACGTATTTGTCGCATTGGTTATCACGGGTGATGGTTTGTTATCATTAGGATTCGCTCCCAAAAACCGGATACCATCGGTATTGCAATACATTGCGTTCCTAGACATGAGGATTCCAGAGGATGTACCAGAAATATCAATAGCCTGTCCACTAATGCCATTGGAATTGATAATCTCGGTGAATACATTTTCGATGATTTGGCAATTATCAGTATTGATATAAATGCCATCTCTAGTTGAAGAAAACGTATTATTTTCAAGCGTGATGCCGCTCCTCCCTAAAAACATAGCAGTAGTATTATTGTTAAGATCAACTTCTATTCCTTGAAATTGATAATTTGCACCCAAAATCCTGAAAGCATAGTTATTGCTATCAGCCACTGAATCATCATTAATTATGATTTGGCCATTCATCGGCAAATTACCCGGTTGGCTTAATCCATTGACAATATCATTGGTGCCCGTAAGGGTCAGGGGAAAACTCTCGGGACTTATAATGTGTGGGCCAGCACCTGAGATATTAAACACTATTTCACTAGCTACCTCATCACCATTTGCCGCATTGATAGCCTCTCTTAAACTGCAATGTATACTATTACATATGCCATCATCCATATCATCAACCGTATTTACGGTATAAATAACCTGTCCCAACCCCATGTTTGTAACGAAAAGAAAAACAACGAAAAAAGGAAACTTACTCACACGTCTCATAA
>JAHDGC010000957.1 GCA_020627865.1 Saprospiraceae bacterium
AATATTGATCGCTGGGCTACAGGATCGTAATTGATAGTTTCCACTATTAGGATCTATAAAAAGAGGATCTGTATTATTTTGGTCAGTAGGATGGGTAAAGATATCCATTGCTGTAGAGTCGCAGGCTATATTCCCACCACAAGAAGTAACCAGCGGTTCCGTGAAACAATCAGCATAATCCCCAAACTCCGAATTCCCATAAGGATTACATAAAATTGTATTTTGAATATTCAGTTTTGAATCGGCCGTGCCTTCTTTTACCACTAGTAAACCATTATTGTGCTCTCCGGTGTTGTCTACAATCGTTGAATTGTAGATATTGAGACAAGCCGCATCATCATCCGAGGTAATTGTTGTATCTCTTCTTTGGGAAATACTTATAATTCCTCCAGCCCAGCCGATATTGGTAGACGCATTGTGGTCAACCAACGTGTTTGTCATGTTAACGTTAGCACCAAAGTTGGCTATACCCCCACCATAATATCCAGCATTGTTCTGGCTGATAGTAGAATTATTGATATTTGCGGTTGCTTCATCCCAAAACACAAAAAGTCCACCCCCTTCATAGGTTGCGCTGTTTCCTCTTACATCACATTCACTGAGTGTCAGCTCTGTACTATGTTGATAGACACATAACCCTCCCCCGGCTAATCCGGCATTATTCGTAATCTTGGAATTCGTCATGATCATAGAGGCTCCAACTCCTCCACCCATCGACAAGCCTCCGCCAGCGTAAGCCGCATTTCCGTCAAATATACTGTTGTCAACAAATACATTGCCTTGCCTACCGATACTAACTGCTCCACCAGTTCCTTCATTTGCAGAATTATTTTCAAAGATACAATCCGTCAAGGTGAGCACCTTGGAAGACGAATGCTGTGAGAAAACAAGAATGGCTCCGCCATTTGTTGGTTGCGCAATAGTGGTAACACTATCGACAACAAGACTATCTCCCATAGCGACATTACCTCGGAATACGGATTCGCTAAAGCTAGCGTTAGAATCTTGTATCAGTAAGCCGCCTGCCTGGCCAGTACTCCAGTTATCCAGAAAGAAACACCGAGTACAATTCAATGTGGCCTGAAAAAGTACGATCGCACCAGAAACGGTTCCCCCTCCATTATCTCTAATGACAACATCTGTAAAGTTTAACGTAAAACCCGTCTTTGCCCAAAAAGCTGCCCCTGAACTAAATATATCATCAGTAGCAGGCATCCGTGCCCCTTGAATTGTAATGTGATTAAAATTGACAACACTACCAGCACCTTCAAAAGTAAACATTCTGCCTACGAAATTGGACTGAAGGGTTACGCCAGGGCATCCATCAACTGTAAAACTCTTGTGGATTCCTCCAAGACCACCGTATAGGTTAACAACAGTGACAGAAGTGTCAAATACAATCGTTCCTCCTGCAGGGACAAGGCTGATAGCTTGCCGGAACGACCCAGCTCCGGAATTATTTCCATTGGTCACCACAATACAACTATCGCCTGAACAGGCACTGACCGTGCAGGGTGAAAGCTGGGGTTCACTTACATTTGTATTGTTACAGTTTACAATCGTCGTTGTATCATTACTGTTACTAGGGTCGGTATTCTGAAAGTATAACGCTCCATACCCAAATATACTATCCAAACCTATATCTCCAAGGTCAAAAGTCGAATTATTATATAAATAGCTTTTAACTTGCTGGTTACTAAAAGCAGGAAAACGAGATTTAATTTGCGCGATGGTTCCCGCTACATGTGGAGAAGCCAGAGAAGTACCCCACCAATTTCCATAAGTAAAACTATTGCAATTGTCTGGCGCGACAATATTGGGTTTCATAATTCCTGCGTTTGTCGGCCCTTGGGAGCTGAAATTTTCTTGAGGTCCGAACAGGTAAGCATCTCTACTTATCGCACCAACCGTAACAACATCCTCAAGAGAAGCGGGGTCAGCTATGCTACTTCCGGGTTCACCAAAATAAAGATCAGGGCCTCCGGCTGTATACAAAGTGAAATCGACATCCATTGTTGCAGATGTTCTTCCTACCGCCACAGCATAAAAAGCCGCTACAGTATCTACATAGTAAATTGATTCCTCTGGGCTAATAGTACCGTCCTGTACTTCAAAAGAACCAGCGACCAAAGTCCAGTTCACAGCATCAAAGCTCTGATAAAGCAGCAATTCGTAATTTTGATCAGATAACGGGTAATCATCCCAACTTAACCATACACGTATAGGCTCAGACGGACTAACAACATAAAAATTGTTCGTAGAAGCATCTATAAGCGGGTTTAACCATCCACCTTCAAAATCATGAAACATATCGGTCTCTGTC
>JAHDGC010000958.1 GCA_020627865.1 Saprospiraceae bacterium
GGCTGCTCTATTTCCAGGGGAACAAACCCCCTTGGCTGCCCCGTTTCATCCCTTTTATATTTGTTATACCAATATCGAAAAGTATCTACACTCAGTCCGTGTGCTTGGCAGAACGATGCTTTGGTCTGGCTTCCAGATTCCCATTTCTCTACTAATGGATACATCTTACTCTTGTCGTTTCGATTTGATCTTGATTCTTTTTTCATCTCATTGTTTTTTGCAAAGATAAGCGATCTCGACTCCTCAAAAAATATGCGATTCATAGAGTGCTTACGTTTCTGTTATTTGAAGTGAATAGGTTTTGTGGGATTATCATGAATGTCTGAATCTTGACCTGCCTACGTGTTCGCAGGAACAGGCAGGTTCATGGGATTGACTTGATTAGCTTGATTTTATCGGTCAATTTTCAATTGACCTCTACTGTCTACGATTTCTGTCAAAGAACTATATTTTATAACAATATAAATTCAAAATCATTAAAACCATGAACATAGCTACAGCCCGGAAAATTTCGATGGTGGATCTGTTGGTTCATCTTGGACATGAAAAAGTTTTTACCCGAAAGGGTGGGAAGGAATATTGGTACCATTCGCCATTCCGCAGGGAGCGGACACCGAGCTTTAAGATGAATACGGAACTGAATTGTTGGGCGGATTTCGGTATCGGAGGTCTGTACCACAAACCGGGTAAGATCGGGGGGAATATTATTGATTTTGCAAAGCATGAAAAGCAGACAAAAAGCACGAGTGAAGCTTTGCGTTATCTCCGGGAGTTGAACATTTCAGGGGGTAGGAATCTGGTGAAAATAGATCGTTCTATGGAATACAATTTTGAAAAGGAAGGGCCGGGGAATCCTATGGAACTGGTGGAAGTGAAGCCGTTAGAAAATAAATTGTTAGAAAAATACATCGTGGGTAGGCGGATTAATTTGGGTATTGCAAAACATTATTTGCACGAATGCCACTGCCGTGTGAAAGGGAAAATGAAGGGAGATTTTCAACGGCCTTTTTTTGCTGTCGGGATGCAAAATGATAGTAAGGGCTACGAGATACGGAGCGAGTATTTCAAGGGTTTGTTGGGTACAAAAAAGGATGTGACAACCTTGCGGCATACGGATGATCTGTACCTGAATATTTTCGAGGGGATGATGGATTTCCTTTCGTTGTTGACGGTACAAAAGCGGAAGAGCTTGGAGGGGACGACGATGGTTTTGCATTCTACGAATATGGTGAAGAAGGCGGTGTGGTTTGCCCAACAGTATAATTGCAAGAAGGTGATGACTTGGTTGGATAATGATGAGGCGGGGGAAAAAGCATACGCGAGATTGGAGGGGGAGCTTCCGGCGTACAAGTTGATTCGGGGGAATGGACTTTATGAGGGGTTTAAGGATTTGAATGATTGGTTGGTGTTTTTGAGGGGACAGGATTAGGCAGACTGCAGACCTTCGGTCATGTCGTCGCAAGCTGGTAAAGATGACTACACGGGAGGTAATACGCGGGATAATTACAGGATTACACAACGGTGGTATCCGGTAATTCATTTGAAAAGCGTGTGTTACTTTCCCGTTTTTAAAAACTTAAAAATATCAAAAAAAATGAAAAAATTACTCAAAAGAAAGGAAGAAGTGGATACCTCAATGTTGATACAAGTATCCGTAAGGACAGAGACATTGCTGAAGAAGATTTCGGAACGGTCGGGGATTGCTGCGGGGGATTTATTGGTCATATGTCTGCATAATGTTATAAAGTCAGGGCTTATCCAGCCGCATTATTGTAAATCTTGCGAGCGGGAGAACTGGCGGGATGAGCAGGGCGTGTTCTATGAAATATTTGAGGTGGCGGATCGGGATCGTTGTGCTTTTTGTGGTAGCGATGAGGATTGGGTGACTAGGGATGTGGGGGCGCTTTTGGAAGGGTTGTGATGAGATGCGCACCGAAAAGTGGAACGGTAGGTAGCGAGGTACTTTAATCGTACATTGCTTCTCTGCTCTCGCAGGGCAAAAGCATTGTAAAAAAAACAGATAAATTGCTGAAAAATGTAGAAAAATTGACCGAAAAGTGTTATCATAAAACCGGATGCGTAACAGAGTTAAGTTTTTCAAATATTGAACAGTTTGGTGGAAACGCCTAGATTTAATCTCACCTATAGGCGCCTTAAAGCATGTTAGGAGTTTAATAATTGGACTGCGAACCTGCCTTCTTGCGTCACGCAGGGAAGTGCCACTTTTCCGATTATACGTCGTTACAAAAATGCTCATTATGCTACGGCATACCTCCGTTTTTTGTACCCAGTCTAATCGAAAAATTGACTATTCTCGTCT
>JAHDGC010000086.1 GCA_020627865.1 Saprospiraceae bacterium
CTCATTGGGGGTGTAGGGCTGCGAGATCTGCTTGCGTATCCGCATGGACAGACAGGACAGAATTCACCTTTGCACTCGGCATGTTATACATTTTTAAAAATAACACTTATGTATTCCAAAAAGTATTTTATCATTCCGTTCCTTGTTTTTGTATCCATAGGATTGTACTTTTTATCTCAAAGTAATATTATTTCCTTATCGGAAAAAGAAGAAGTCAAATCGTTGCAAGCCAAAACCGCTCCCGCTGACTGGTTCTTGCGACAACGGGCTTTTCCGTACGGCCATGTTCCAACAAAAAAACTCCGGCAAACTATAAAACAAATACAACAAAGAAAAAAATTGCAAAACAGGAATACGGAAAGCGAGTGGATTTTCTGCGGACCAACCAATATCGGTGGTAGAATTACAGACATAGAAATGCCCAACGATGATATTAACACGGTATATGCATGCGCCGCCGCTGGCGGAATTTTTAAAAGTATAGATCAAGGTGCGACTTGGGAACCCATCTTTGATGATGCCCCTACCCTTTCTATTGGGGATTTGGCTATCGCTCCTGCCGACCAAACGATATTGTATGCCGGAACAGGCGAAGTGAATGCCGGTGGTGGTTCGCTCACCTATGATGGTTTTGGTGTTTTCAAATCTGTGGATAGTGGTGCCAGTTGGACTTCAATAGGCTTGGAAGATGTGGGCAGTATTGGAAAAGTAGCCGTTCATCCTACGGACTCCGAAACCGTTTTTGTTGCCGCTATGGGAAATTTATTTGGAAATAATCCAGAACGTGGACTTTTCCGCACTCAAGATAGCGGCGCAAATTGGGAGCAAGTCCTTACAGTAAATGATTCTACAGGTGCCGTTGATGTTATCATTCACCCAGACAATCCTAACATTATACTGGCATCCATGTGGCAACGGGTTCGACGCCCACAATATCGGAACTATGGAGGCCCAGGTAGCAGCTTGTTCCGAAGTACAGATGGTGGAGAAAACTGGGAAGCACTCACCAGCGGATTGCCCACCCAAAATGTTGGCCGCATTGATCTCGCCATTGCCCCTTCTGAACCCAACACTATGTATGCACACTTCGCCCATAAGGATGGACATGTATTGGGCATTTTCAAAACAACCGATGCAGGCGATTCTTGGAATCCGATCAATGCTGCTGGTATAGAGTCTGTCCCCTACATGTGGTGGTTTGGGGGATTAACGGTTGCGCCAGATGATCCGGACAATGTTTTCATGATGGGTTTTGATCTTTACAAAATAAATAATACCCAAAGCTTTTGGTCTCTTGTCGGTTCCAATATGCATGTAGATCATCATGCTCTTTTTATCCATCCCCAAAATACCGACCTGATTTTTTCTGGTAACGATGGTGGTGTTTATAAATCTACTAACGGCGGAACAAGTTGGACACATTTGAACAACCTACCCATCACACAATTTTATACTTGTGAAATGGATGAACAATTTCCGGAACGACTTTATGGAGGTACGCAAGACAATAGCCCTATCCGTACCCTTACGGGCAATCTTGGTGATTGGCACGTTATCCTTTTTGGAGATGGTTTTGTAACACAGGTGGATCCGGAAAATAATAATTATATCTATACAGAATATCAATATGGAAATTTTTATCGCTCGACCAATGGTGGAGCAAGTTTTAACCAAGCAGACAATGGCATTTTTGGTCGTAGGAACTGGAACACACCATTCGTGCTCGAACCTGGAAATCCGTCAACACTTTACTTGGGAACCAATAGGGTTTTTAAATCAACAAACTATGCCGGCAGTTGGAATGCTATTTCAGTTGACTTGACGAATGGTGCTCCCCCTCCCGAACCGGATGCTGTAAACCTTACTTATGGTACCATAACTGCACTGGCCGTTTCTCCTGTGGATAATCAGGTAATTTATGCCGGTACTGATGATGGTAACCTTTGGAATACTTTGGATGGTGGCACAAGCTGGAATTTGCTTTCCGCAAGTTTACCTGAACGGTGGATTACCAATATTGCCTGCGACCATGAAGACCCCGCGACAGCCTATGTCACCATTTCCGGATTTCGGTATGATGCGTACTTGCCGCATGTTTTTAAAACCATTGACCATGGAGAATCTTGGGAAGATATTTCTGGCGACCTTCCTGAAATTCCGGTAAACGATATTATCATTGATCCAGATCAGGAGATGCTTTATGTGGCAACGGATGCTGGTGTGTTTTATACTTTGGATGAAAACAACTGGGATATATTGGGAACGGGATTACCGAACCTTGTCATTACTGATCTTGATTTTCATCAGGATACTAGAACCTTGCTGGCGGCAACTTATGGTCGATCCATGTATAAGATTAGCCTGCTTGATGTGAAAGTAGAAGAAAACTACAACAATATTCTCACTAAAGTAAAACTATATCCTAACCCTGTTACGGAACAGTCAGTGTTAGAAGTTGAATTGGCTGAAAGCATTGATTTTAATGTCACCATTTATGACATCCAAGGAAAATTGATACATACAGTTCATTCTGGTAAATTGTTTGTTGGAAAACACAGTTTTAGGATTAACGAAAAAGGAAATTACACGACAGGGAATTATATTTGTAGGATTTCGGGAAAGGATTTTCAGAAAAATGTTAAGTTTGTAGTGTTGTAACTAAATAGAAAAGTTCATGATAGAAGCATTTCATAAAATTGACGAAAAGATCAAAGTTTTAAAGGAAGCCTTGCCTTTAAACATGGAACCGTTTACGAGTATAGACAAGCGCATTGAAACACTGAAGGAATTGTTGCCTTTGGATAAAGAAATACAGGCCAAACTGGATAAAAAATTTCGCTTGGAGTTTAATTATAACTCTAATCATATTGAGGGGAATACACTTACTTATGAAGAAACCGAATTGCTTTTGATTTTTGACCAGACTAAAGACAATCATGTTTATCGGGAATATGAAGAGATGAAAGCGCATGATGTTGGATTAGAGATGATAAAACAATTTGCTAAAGAAAAAGAAAGATCAATTACTGAAACAGACATCAAAAACCTCAATAAAATTATTTTGGTTCGGCCTTTTTGGAAAGATGCTAAAACACCGGATGGGCAAAAAGTCCGAAGACAAATTCAAGTTGGTCATTATAAAGAACATCCCAACTCTGTCAAATTATCCAATGGAGAAATTTTTGAATATGCTTCGGTTTCAGATACACCTATATTAATGGGGGAATTGATAAGGTGGTTTCGGGAAGAGGAAGAAAAAAAAGAATTATCACCTGTAATACTTGCAGCTCTGCTTCATTATAAATTTGTTCGAATTCATCCATTCGACGATGGCAACGGTCGGGTTTCAAGATTATTGATGAACTATATTTTTTATAAAAATGACTTGCCGCCTGTTGTTATCAAAACTGAGGATAAAAAAAATTATCTAGCGGCTTTGAATCGGGCAGATGTCGGAGATTTGCTTTCTTTTATAAAGTATATTGGAGCGCAATTGCTTTGGAGTTTGGATTTGAATATTCGTGCAGCTAGGGGAAAAGGTGTAGAGGATGCGGATGATTTGGAGAAGGAGATTACTGTTTTTAAGAAGCAGCTTAAGGCTACTAGTAAAGTTTCTATTCGTAGTAATGATAAGGCTATTCAAAGGCTTTATGCTACAGAAATAAAAAAATTATTTGAAGAATTTGAGCAGAAACACGAGCAGTTTTTTGAGTTATTTTTTAATCCGACTGTATTTGTTTACCTAAATAATCAACACGGGATAGGTAGGGATTGGTTAGATGAGGCTATACAAAAAATTACAGAAAAATCAACCAGTAAACATGATGAATCTAGTTCAATAAATAACATTATGATTGATGTGTTTTTAGATGATTATAGATATAATCCTAAAGGGCGATTCTCAATATCAACAAGCGTAATAAAAGTTGAATTCGAGTCATTTGTCTACAAAATAATTTACAACGACAAAACTATAGAAAAGAGCTATAGTGAAGTTTTGAGTTCAACAGAAAAAAAACAAATCATAAATGATTGTGTAAAAAATGTATTTGACCAGATAAAAAATTTGTAACAACTTCATAACTATACCGTCGCCAAATTTAGCCTTTAGAAGCTTTCCCCCAACTGCCTAAACATTTCTATTGTATTCAGGTAGGTAACATTAAACGCAATGCATACATCAGGAATTTTAATCTTTTTCTTGCTGTTAGGTTCGCTCTTTTCATAAGTTATCAGAGAGAGATTTTTGTTCTTTCCAAAAGCGACTAACCATGCATCTGCAATGTTGGCATCCAAAAACTCATCAATGGCTTCTCTTTTGTAATGGCCTGAACGAGCATTCGCCCATATCGCTAATTGGCTATATTCTCCAATTACTGTATCTGTACTTTTAAAGAAATCATTTGGGAGATTTTCAAGACACCAAGTTTTCAAATCATCTTCATTCTGATAAATCTCATTTCGCACTTTATCAATACTGATGATCGTTCCGTTTCCTGCTAATTCTTTTACTTTTATCCAGAAGCTAGTCGCAACATCTAAAGGATAGATTGCCCTATGCGCTTGAATAAAAAAGTTTGCATCAACTAGAAATGGACTCATATTTAATACAAATGTTCCTGAATAAATTTATTATAGGTCTCCCCTTTCAATCCTGTAAGTCTATAAGCATCTTTATATAGTAATTTATTTTCTTTTACGGCATTATTGATATAACTAGCAAATCTTAAACTTACTCTCTTTTTTGTAGTAGCATAAAAATTTCCTCCGCCCCCTTGATTCTCTTTTTTAAATCTAAAATCATTAATGTAATCGTTGTAAAATTTAAAAAAATATGGTTGCTTAATTAATCCAAGGTCAAGGGCTCTTCTTGCAATTACGATTGGACTGACTTTAAAAATTTTATTTAATTCTTTAAAATTTTGTTCTTTTTGCCACTGACTTAAAAAATATGCTTTAGGGACTAAAAATTCAGCAGCTATTTGATCACATAAAGTTTCAACAGGGTCACTGGCTGGAAGCATGTTTTTAAAGTCAAATCCTGCAGATTCACCAAGCCATATATGCGCTAATTCATGAATTATGGTAAACATTTGAGCCGCTTTAGCATCAGAAGAATTGATAAACATAAAAGGTGCATATGCATCTACAATAACAAAGCCTCTACATTCTTCAACCTTAATTTTTCTCCTATTATTATTACCAACTACACCGCTAAAATTCATCATAATTCCGGCCTCCTCTATGTGCAAGGATAGATGATTTAAGGCGCTTTCTAAATTACGATGCTTACTCGCCCAATCAATTTCCAAATCTAAAGTTCTTCTTATATCTAAAATTATTTCAGTTAAATCAGATGCTACCCCAAACTTTCCGACAAAGGGCAATTGATCATAGCCCTGATTAATTAGGTATTCCGTAAGCCAAGTTTGCCTTTTTTGGACGATCTGAATAGCATGATAGACATTCAAAGACACTTTATTTGTCTTACCCTTTTGTGTTCTAAAAAACGGAAATTTTAATTCTTCTTGAGGAGGTTCTTCCAAAAACATATAACCAAATGGGACATGCACATTATTAGAGAACTTTTCTAATTGTTTAATCGTAGGCTTTTTAGAATTATCTAGCCATTCTTTGACCATAGGATTATTCATAAGATAGTCCTGCATCTCATACCCCGCACGGGCGATAGCCCATTCTATAATATTTTTCTTTATGTCTAACCTAGTGGCCATACAACAAATTTACTAATAATTTGACATTTATACCTATTTTTTCTTGAATAAACCAGATATTTGATTGCATAAAAACAATCATACAAAACAAGTACAATATTTTTTTGCCAAAAATTAAAAACCGACCAACAACTATGAGATTATTCCTAACCATCAGCCTTTTGTTATTCTCTACCATAACAAACTATGCACAAACCCCACCAACCATATCCGGAGAAAAACGCTTAGCGAGTTTCGAACAACGCAAAGCACAAAAAGAGGAATCTATAGCAGGCGCGATTCCCTTTCAACCTGTAGGGCCAACCGTATTCGGCGGGCGTATTGTTGACCTCGCTGTGAACCCAGAAGACCCGACTATTTTTTATGCTGCTTATGCCTCGGGAGGCCTTTGGAAAACGGAAAACAATGGCATGTCCTTCGAACCCATTTTTGATAAGGAAGCGGTTATCACTATTGGAGATATTGCCGTCAATTGGCGAGACAGTATCATTTGGGTTGGCACTGGGGAAAATAACTCCAGCCGTTCTTCTTACTCCGGTGTGGGCATGTATAAAAGCACCGATCATGGAGAAAGTTGGCAACACATGGGGCTGCCGGAAAGTCATCACATTGGTCGCATCGTTCTACACCCGACTAATCCAGATGTATTGTGGGTAGCCGTGTTGGGGCATCTCTATTCTCCAAACGAAGAAAGGGGGATTTATAAAACAACAGATGGTGGAAAAACTTGGACAAAGACACTTTTTGTCCATGAAAATGCAGGCGCCGTTGACATGATCATCGACCCTGTAAATCCGGATATTCTTTATGCTGCTTTTTGGGAAAGGGAAAGACGGGCATGGAATTTTGTAGAATCCGGCGTCGGTTCGGGTATCCATAAATCCACAGATGGCGGGGAGACTTGGACATTGCTCACCCAACCTGAAGGAGCTTTCCCGACAGGAGAAGGTGTCGGCAGAATTGGATTGGCTATTTATAAGAATAAAGGTAAAACAGTGCTTTATGCTTCTGTAGACAATTACGATAGGCGACCGGAAGAAGATGTTGAAAAAGAGGAAGGCTTGACCAAAAATGATTTGAAAGAAATGCGTCGGGAAAGCTTTTTGAATTTACCAAAAGATGACCTCGAAAATTTTCTAAAGGGAAATGATTTCCCAGAAAAATACGATGCAGAAAAGATCAAAGCAATGGTTAAATCGGAAGAGATTGAGGTGCAAACTTTAGTCAATTATCTCGAAGATGCCAACCAATTACTTTTTGACACCCCCGTTGTTGGTGCACAAATTTACCGTTCGGATGATGAAGGGAAAACTTGGCAAAAGACACACGAAGGCTACCTTGATGATCTGTATTTTTCCTATGGGTATTACTTCGGACAAATCAGGGTTTCGCCCCACAATGAAAATCGTATTTATATTGTTGGCGTTCCTATTTTAATTTCTGAAGATGGCGGTAAAACTTTTGAATCTATTAACGGGGATAATGTACACGTCGATCACCATGCCCTTTGGCTCAATCCAGAAAGAGAAGGTCATGTTATTTTGGGCAATGACGGTGGTGTCAATATTTCTTATGATGATGGTCAGAAATGGATCAAGTGTAACTCCCCTGCTGTCGGACAATTCTACACCGTAAATGTTGACCTTGCCAAACCTTATAATATTTATGGCGGCTTGCAAGATAACGGTACTTGGGCAGGCAGCAGCAACTATAAATTGGGAAGCACCTCCTGGCATGGCAGCGGGAAGTATCCTTACCAGAGACTGGGCGGCGGCGACGGTATGCAGGTACAAATTGATACCAGGGATAACAACACGATCTACCTTGGTTTTCAGTTTGGGTATTATTATAGAGTTAATAAAGCAACAGGACAACGAAAAAAAATTACCCCCAAACATAAGTTAACGGAAAACCCACTTCGATGGAATTGGCAAAGTCCTATTCATTTATCTGCCCACAATCAGGACATCATTTATATGGGTTCTCAAAAATTGCATCGTTCTTTCGATCAAGGAAAAAGCTTCCATGACCTTTCGAAGGACTTGACCAAAGGGGGTAAAAAAGGAGATGTTCCCTATGGTACTTTGACCACCATTCATGAATCTCCGTTCCGATTCGGCTTGTTGTATACTGGTAGCGATGATGGTTTGGTACATGTCAGCAAGGACGGCGGCTACTCTTGGCAAAACATTTCCAACAATTTGGAGCCGGACATGTGGGTAAGCCGTGTTATCGCCTCTCAACACGATGAAGCTACGGTTTATGTCGCTTTAAATGGCTACCGTTGGGATAATTTCAATCCTTATCTTTATGTCTCTAAAGATTATGGTGCAAATTGGGAATCCATTGCCACAACCTTACCTGTTTCCCCAATTAATGTCATCAAAGAGGATCCGGTCAACAAAAACATACTCTATGTCGGCAACGATCATGGGCTATATGTTTCCATAGATCGGGGTAAAAACTTCATGCCGATGGGCAATGACTTACCTGCCGTTCCGGTGCATGATTTGGTGATTCATCCAGACGCAAAGGAAATCGTAATTGGTACACATGGGCGCTCTTTTTACAAAGCAGATGTTGCTCACCTTCAAGAAATCAATGAAGAGATTCTAGAAAGACCCATTTTTGTTTTTGATATGAAAAATGAAAAATACAGCAACAACTGGGGCAATGCATGGAGCAAATGGGCAGAAAAGAACAAGCCAGAAAAGACGATTGTTTTTTATGCTAAAGATAAATCAAAAGGTAGCTTGAAAGTATACACGGGAAACCGATTACTTTTAAACGAATTTGATATTGACGTAGCCAAAGGCCTGAATTATTTCAATTATGATCTTAGCGTGGCAGAAAAATACAAGGAGGCTTATGCAAAAGTCTTAAGTAAAGAAGCCAAACGGGGAAAAAAGGAATATAAACCTTACGAAGCAGCGGAAGATGGTATTTTCTACTTGAGACCGGGAAAAATCATGGTCGAAGTAATAACCCCTGGGAAAATTGAGCGTAAAGAATCTGAGGTTATAGACGAGGAAGAAGAGGAAGAAAAATAAATGATTATCAAGCGACGGGTTAACTTGAAACGAACCCGTCGTTTTGAAAGGAGGATTATTGCACAACAGCAATTGCCCCTTCCCTTATAATTTCAATTTCACTCTGGCTACAATCTATAACTGCCGAAGGTTGGTTCCCTCCAAAACCGCCATCTATAACAACATCCACTAATTTTTCAAAATCCTCATGAATTTCATATGGATCTGTAAAATATTCCAGTATTTCATCTTCGTTTTTTAAAGAAAGACTCAAGATAGGATTATCCATTTCTTCGATAATAGCCATAGCAATGTTATTATCCGGAATCCGTACTCCAATTGTTCTTTTTTTATTTTTGAATAGCTTTGGCACCTTATTATTGGAATTCAAGATAAAAGTAATTGGGGCAGGCGTATTCTGTTTGATAAAACGAAAAACGACATTATCCAACTGCTTGGCATACTCCGCAATTTGCTTAATATCCTTACACATCAATGTCAAATTCGCTTTAGCAGGATTTAAGTTTCTCAGTTGACAAATTTTTTGAATTGCTTTGGGTTGCATCATATCACACCCAAATCCGTATACACTGTCAGTAGGATAAATCATAGTACCTCCACTCTTCAACATGGCAACTACTTGCTTAATCTTTCGAGCATCGGGGTTTTCTTGGTTGATATTTAACAACATATGATCTGGTTGAGGTGCTGTGATGAAATGTGGATATGAATGGGTAATTTACAGATACAATGGGATGAGTTACTACAATGTAGCGTGAAAATACAAAAAATACAGTAAAATACCTCAAAGACAAAACTACTTTTCCCTTATTTACCGAATATTGAGTATCTTGCTTTTTCTATAACCAATGTTTTAATCAAATTTCAAATGAAAAACGCCTTATTCTTCTTTCCCTTCATTTCCATTCTTTTAGTTTCCTGTAAACCGACCACTGACAACAAGGGATTGCTCGATGAAATCTCAACACTAAAAAAAGAAGTTGCCCATCTAAAATCAACCCAAGCCCAAGCAGAAAATAAAAAACAAAAAGTGACTTTGGTGCATGCTGTCTTTTTCCAACTTAAAGACAACCTCACGGATAAAGAAATCCAGACCTTCATGGATGCTATTAAAAGTTTGGAAAAAATTGCACAAACTATTGATTTGAAAACGGGTAAACTTGCCGATACCGGTGATCCTCGTCTCGCCAAAGATTATAATGCCGCACTGATCATGGGTTTTGAAAATCAGGAAGCCTTAGCGATTTATGAGAAAGATACTTTTCATGCTCAGGTAAGAAAAGACGTTGGCAAATTTCTAGCCAAAGCGCCTGTCGTCTATGATTTTTGGTTAGAAAAATAAAATACCCAACGACACAATCTTGGATTTAAAGATCAGAAGCCAAGAAAGCTCGAACTAATCACTCCTGCCTGTCGTGCGACAAGCAGGCAGGTTTTACACCACTTGCAGTACATAAAAATGTCCTCTACTAAAACATTTCTAAAAATATAACCTATAGAAACCCTCATTTTCAGGTACATACCGAACATATAACGAAAATTGGTATGATTTTAGAATATAGATTGTAGTATTTACTGTTATTTCCAAAACATGCCCTTGGAAATACCGGTTTTTTATTCAGTTACAAAATTAAAATTCCGTATGTATCTGGTTACTCTGAAGGGCAGAGTAAGTTTAAATTCAACTGTTTTTTCCGGTTGAACTAAAATTACCCTTCTATGAAAAATAATTTACACAAAATTCTCATCTATCTCACGATAGGCATGCTCCTGCCGTGTGTAATAGTTGCCCAAGATAATCTTACCGTTGACTATCTTGACGTCAACGCTGTACCTGATTTTTTAAATGTCTGTGGCGACCCCGACACCGTTACGGTTCAGGTAAGCCTTGACGGATTCTCGTCGCAAGTCAGGCAGAACATTGTTGCCACAATTGACCTGTTTGAAGGGGTGCATTTTGTTGAGTTCTTCGCGAACAATTCCTCGACCGATGTCACGCTCATCAATGGCACTGATCCAAACATGCCGGTTTTCTCCTTGCCGGATTTAAGTCCAAACGATTTAAACGCAGTTTCCATCAGTTTTGCCATTGCAGCTAACTGTGCTTATATTGATACCCTTGCAGCAAACAATGCCATTCAGGTGTTCGATCTTTGGAATTTTGAATACGAAATGGATGGCACCTCAATCCTAGAAAGTGATGCCAACACAGAATATCGGGATGCATTCGCTGTTCCGTTCGTTACAGCCGAAGTTAACAATACATTTGGTCCAGCTAGGGAAGGTGATTGTTTTTCTCGTGAAATTATTGTAAACAACAGTTCCTTAAATGGGTTTATCAGCACTTTAAATTATACCAACACACAAGGTAGTGGCATTTCCGTCGAAAGTGTTCTGGCCAATGGTATCCCCTTAACCATCAACAAGACGCTCACATTTGGTGGAGATACCCTTATCACCGCAGTCATCGACAGCATTCATTTTGTAGGGAATACTTCTGGCCCCAACCTCGGAGATGGCAACGGATTCCTCGACCCAGACGAAACGGTCACGATTATAGAAAATCTTTGCGTTGTAGATTGTAACCTCCCACGAGATAATGTATTCGATTTGGACTGGGGATGCGGAGGGAACACTTGTTCCAACACGCAACTTCAGGATTTTATTCCATTAGGGGAAGGCCTATCCAATGTTGTAGTGAGCAATTCCGGTTCTGTACCTAATGTAAATGCTGGATACTGTCAGGCTGGGGTTTCTACAGTTACGTTTACCAATAATGGTGTAGAATTAGACCCTGGGTTTGCCGCCATGATTGATATTGCCACTACAATTGCCTTCGAGCAAAACAGTATTTTATCTTTTCAAGAAAATGCCTTCCAAATCACGGCCATTTATATTGCAGGTATCAGCATTCCGAATCCAGATTCCTTGACTTCCCTTCATGGCAACGCCTTGTTTGCCAATGATCCAGATGGTGCAGGCGGATTAACAGACCTAGACGGAGATGGCTACTTTGATGACTTGCCTGTTGGCGAATCTTATGAAATCACGGTTGACTTTGAGTTTGATTGTTCTCAGGCTTCCAATTATGATTTAGATGAAAATTGTCCTAACAATTATACCGCCAACCTCGATGCGAGGGTATTTTATACAGATGCTTGCCAAGATAGAATAACCGCTGGGCAGCTCGATTATTATGGCCCTTCCAATCGTTTTTCAGGTCACGAAAATTATACAGATCCCGATGCATTTGTTGCAAGTGATACCTTTTTCTTAAATCATTACGAATCGCGGACTGTGGGTAATTTTGAAAAGAACTGCGGTGATAATGAAATTTATTTTATAAAAATCGTTTTGCCTAATGGCATCGTTCCCGTCTTGAATGATTGGCGATTTATAAAAAACAGTAGTACCACACCAACAGCTATTATCAATTCTTCTATAAATGGAGATACCCTTTTCGTAGAATTTGATGCCGCAGAAACCGTATTCATTCAGGGAGAGTTTGATGTAGCAATGGCTTTCACCTCCACTTGTGATGCTCAGCTTGGCCCCACTTTTTTCCCTATGGAATTTGGGTTCTCTTGTCCATCTTGTGATTGCGAACACATCTGGTATTGTGGAGAACTTTCTGGCCCACAGCTCCATCCAAACAATCCACCTTGCCCGCCAGTAGTTTGTGATCCCGGTATTCAAACCCTAGACTTTGAGGTCAACAGAACAACCTTCGGATTTACGGATAATACGTATACCACACCTTTTGATCCAGACCTAGCCAACAAGAAAGTTGCAATCCAATGTGACTCTGTAGAAATGAAGGTTATGAATATTGTTGGAGACCAACCTCTAAATGATAGTATTACCGTAACCATTACCTATAGCAATATTGATGAAACGACCACACCTGATGATATTTTCGTTTTTGGAGATGCTACTGTCCGTGTGACCAATGGTGGTAATGAATATTTGTGCAATGTCACCGATACCGATTTGATGACTACAGTCATAGATAGTTTACACGAATTGCAATTTGATTTGCATCCTTGTTTACAAAATATAGGCATCACCCTGCAACCTGGAGATACCGTAGAATTTATCGGGAATTTCGCCCTGAATCCGGATGGTCCTTATGTGGCACAGTTTAGAAAAGTGCCTGATTTCCGAGCTTACGCATCTGCATACGTCGATGGCGTGGCTTACACCTGTGATAATTATGGAGAAATTTTTACCCTTGCCAAAAATAATTCCGTATTCGCATTTCCCAACAGTAACAATTATCCAAGAGGATGTGACGAAACCTTCCTAGAATATAGGGTCATTACCATTAACAATGGTTTTGCAGACTGGTTCGGAGATGAATATCGTCAGGCAACCGGAGTCGATTCTATTGTTTTCAATTATGATGCTTCTGTACTCGATGCCTATGAGGCTTTCCAACCGGAAGTTGCCATTCCTGGGCATCCAATCTATGGAAATGATTTTTTTCCAATGCCAGAATTTGATGGTTCTGGTTACTATATCGCCCGATTCGACACCTTAAATCAGGTGCCTCCATTAAACGATGTCTCCTTTTATACCTTCAATTTCCGTGTACGGGTTATCCCAAGTTATCAAACACTTTCAGGAAGTACACAAATGGATAACAGTTATAGCTTCGATCCAACCTTGTATTGGACAGATAGATATTATGCGACATCAATCGGGGATGGCTCCTGTGTACGTAATGTTGTAGAAACATTGGATAATAATATTTTTTATTCCGATCCGCCAACATTTAGTTTCTCTCCAATCTCGGACGAAGATACTTTTACCAATAACGATACAGCAGTATGGACGATTAAATATTGTAACACTTCTCTTTCCGCTGACGCTGGTGTAACTTGGGTTAGTTTTGAAAGAGTTGATGAGGATTTTCAAATTATTGGTATCGAAGAAATCAGTGATCCTAATAATATTATTTCTGTTCCGATAAGCGCTTATGGACAAAATAGCCAAAATTATTTTGGTCTCACGCCCGGGCTACTCCGCGCAGATGGCACCAATACCCTAGATCAAATTTGCAACAACCTTCGCATTACGGCATTGGTTTCTGCTTGTGGACTGAATAACATCCATGCCAGAGCCGGATGGAACTGCGACAACTTTAGTGATCCCTTATGGAATCCGGAATTATACCAACTTACGGATGACACCTTATCCCTTTCTGCCACTGTTTACGAACCTTTCTTGGATGCTAGTATTATAGATATTCCAACAAGCGATCCGGCTATTTGTGATACCATGTTCAATACGATTTTGGTAAGGAATACGGATTTGGGTAATGCTTATGATATTACGACGCAGTTTTATTTGCCATTACAAGGTGCGACCATTCTACCCGGCTCCGTTGAGTTTGCTTATCCATCTGGAGCAGCGTGGATGCCCGCCGGTGATCCGACAAACCTAGGCCCGACAACATTGGGACAACTCTATCAATTTGATGATTTCAGTTTACTCAATGCCATGCTGGATCAAAATGGATTACCCGGTTTTGATCCGATAAACCCGACAGATTCAAACGAGTTTAAGATCAGGTATCAATATACTTCGGATTGTGATTTCCTCAGCGGCTCCATTTCCAGATATGGTTTTCAAGGTATAAAAGTCTGTGGAGATAATACCAACTTTGAATCCGGAGAAACCTTGCCCGTTATTGTAGATGGCACCCAAATCAATACCAGTAAGCTATTGAGTTCTGCATTCACGGGCAATAACACTTTGATACCCAACAGTACTTCTACATTAGAACTAACCATTGAGAACCTTACGAATATTCCTA
>JAHDGC010000087.1:0-6383 GCA_020627865.1 Saprospiraceae bacterium
TGGAAGTCTTGATGGAGGTACATCATTTAAGAGAACTAGATAAGTTGAATGAATATGTCAATATTGTTGGGGTAAATAATCGGAATTTAAAAAACTTCACGGTTTCTATAAACACCTCGAAAGAAATTGCATCGTACATTCCGGATAATGTTGTGAAAATATCGGAAAGTGGCATCAGTGATCCAACATCTGTCGTGGAATTGAAAGAGGTAGGCTATCAAGGATTTTTAATTGGAGAACATTTCATGCGTTCTGCTGACCCAGGAAAGACCTGTCGTGAATTTATACAAGCGATTAAAAATACACAACATGCAGATCAAAGTATGCGGATTAAGGGAGCCTGATAATATTGCTGAAATTTCCTTGTTGGGAATTGACTATATGGGTTTTATTTTTTATGAAAAGTCATCTAGAAATTTTGATGTGTTTGCGTCTATTCCTTCATTCCCCAACATAAAAAAAGTAGGTGTTTTTGTCAATTCGGAAATAGATTTTGTATTGCAAATGTTTGAAGAAAAAAAAATAGACTATTTGCAGTTACATGGTCAGGAAAATGTCGCTTATTGTGAACAATTGAAAAAAGCAGGAGCCGGAATCATCAAGGTTTTTTCTGTTGGAGAAGATTTTGATTTTGAGCAGACAAAACCTTATGCATCTGTTTGCGATTATTTTCTTTTTGACACGAAGGGCAAAAGACCAGGAGGCAATGGTATCGTTTTTAATTGGCAACTTTTAACACATTACGATGCTGATGTTCCGTTCTTTTTAAGTGGCGGCATTGGCCCTGAAAGTGTATCTGCCATCAAAGCTTTGCATTTGGAAAAATTACATGCCATTGATGTGAATAGTAAATTTGAAATGAAACCAGCACGTAAAGATGTTGGACAATTAAAAAAGTTTATCCATGAATTACGCAATTAACGAAGAAGGGTTTTACGGAGAATTCGGAGGGGCTTACATCCCGGAAATGTTGCACTCGAATATCGAAAGACTTCGTTTGAACTACTTAGATATTATCAATAAACCCAATTTTCAGAAAGCCTTTAAAAGTTTACTGAAAGATTATGTGGGCAGGCCAACGCCTTTATATTTGGCCAAGAGTTTATCTGAGAAATATGGCTGTACCATTTTTCTGAAAAGAGAAGACCTCAATCATACTGGTGCACATAAAATAAACAATACCATAGGGCAAATATTGTTGGCAAAAGAACTGGGCAAGACGAGAATTATTGCCGAAACGGGAGCTGGACAACATGGGGTGGCTACTGCTACAGCCTGTGCCTTGATGGGCTTAGAGTGTATCGTTTATATGGGGGCGATAGATATTGAACGACAAGCACCGAATGTTTCTCGGATGAAAATGCTGGGAGCCAAAGTTGTCCCTGCGCTAAGCGGCAGCCAGACTCTCAAAGATGCTACAAACGAAGCTATCCGGGATTGGATTAATAATCCAGAAGATACTTTTTATATCATTGGTTCTGTTGTCGGACCGCATCCTTATCCGGATATGGTGGCACGGTTTCAGGCCATCATCAGTGAAGAAATGTTGTGGCAGTTGGAAGAAGCGACAGGACAAAACTATCCGGATAAAATAGTAGCCTGTGTCGGTGGTGGTAGCAATGCCGCAGGAGCCTTTTACCATTATCTTAATGATGAACGTGTGGAACTTGTTGCAGTTGAGGCTGCTGGGCATGGGATTCACTCTGGAGAATCTGCTGCAACTAGCGTGTTGGGAACAAAAGGTATTATTCACGGTAGCCGGACGTTGTTGATGCAAACAAAAGATGGTCAAATCATTGAACCTTATTCCATTTCTGCAGGCTTAGATTATCCGGGTATTGGCCCTTTGCATGCACACCTGATAGATACGGGGAGGGCAACAGCAATTGCCATTACGGATGAGGAAGCACTTGATGCTGCTTTTATGTTGGCACAAATAGAAGGCATTATCCCCGCACTGGAAACTGCGCATGCTTTTGCGGCATTGGATAAAATGAAAATAGAAAAAAGTGATTGTATTGTTGTGAATTTGTCAGGAAGAGGGGATAAAGATTTGGGAACTTATATTAAAAGAATGAAATAATTGCTATCATGAAAATAACAGAATCCGCTACCGAAAATAGGCTTAAAACCCTTTTTGAACGGAAGCAAGAAAATATACTGAACATTTATTTTACGGCAGGTCATCCGCAGTTGGAAGACACGGCAAAAATCATCACGGCTTTAGAAAAATCCGGTGTGGATTTGGTTGAGGTGGGCATGCCATATTCTGATCCTTTAGCGGATGGGCCAACGATACAGAACAGTGGAGCGATTGCCCTGAAAAATGGAATGACCCTTGATATTCTTTTTCAACAATTGGAAACTGTTCGTCAAACGAGTAACATTCCGATGATCTTGATGGGCTATTATAATCAGGTTATCCAGTATGGTGAAATTACTTTTTTTGATCGTTGCCAACAAATTGGTATTGACGGTTTAATCTTGCCAGACTTGCCCATCGAAATTTATGAAAGAGATTACAAGCATTTATTTGAAGCGAGAAATTTACGTAGTACCTTTTTGATTACGCCGCAAACCAGTGTCGAAAGAATTCGAAGAATCAATGCCTTAAGTTCTGGGTTCGTTTATATGGTTTCTAGTAGTTCCATTACCGGAGCGAAGAAAGGTATCTCTGAAAAACAGATTGCTTACTTTAATAAAATCAAGGAACTAAATCTGGATAAACCTCGCTTGATCGGTTTCGGAATTTCTGACCGAGAAACTTTCTCCACGGCCTGTCGCTTTGCCAACGGTGCGATCATCGGAAGTGCATTTATTCGACTATTAGAAAATAATTTGAAAGATGAAGTGGGGGAGGAGCGGCAATTGAAAATTGAAAAGATAATTAATGACCTTGTATCTAATTTGAAACCCTGATATTAAAAAGAGGTCAGACCGCTTCGCTGACAGAGGCCAGACGCGTTCCTGCTTGTAGCTTTGGCAGACTGCTAAATTCTTGGCAGTGCAGCGTCTGACATCTGACAATGAGCGAAGCGAATGATCTGATATCTAATAATGAGCGAAGCGAATGATCTAACATCTAACATCTAACATCTAAAAATCAAACCATGATAATACAACTAGAAAAAAACATCAAGCCCACACAACTCCAAAAAGTGCAGGAGAAGTTACAACAAATTAATTACAAAACCAATGAAGTCAAAACCCAATATGCCCATTACATCATCGGTGTAGGCAAACAAGAATTTGACATTAGGGGAATCGGGACTTTGCCCGGTATCCGAGACATTCACCGTGTCAGTGATGCCTACAAGTTGGTATCCCGAAAATGGAAGGTAGAAGATACCCGTATCGACTTGGGCGACGGTGTCAAAATTGGAACCGGGAACTTTGAGATTATGGCCGGCCCTTGCTCCATCGAGTCGGAGGCGCAAATCGAAAGTACAGTGGCACATCTGGTGGAAAACGGTATCCGAATTATGCGGGGTGGTGTTTATAAGCCAAGGAGTTCACCTTATTCTTTTCGAGGATTAGGTGTAGACGGATTGAAAATATTTTATGAAAAATGTAAAGCTGCTGGGATAAAGATCATTACGGAGGTGATGATGGTTTCGCAAATTGAAACGATGCTTCCTTATGTCGACATTTTTCAGGTTGGGGCGAGAAATTCCCAGAACTTTAATTTGTTGGATGCCTTGGGAGAGGTCGATAAACCGGTTATGTTGAAAAGAGGTATTTCGGGAACCATTGACGAATTGCTTCAGGCCGCAGAATATATTTTCTCCAATGGAAACGAGCGCATCATGTTATGTGAGCGCGGTATTCGTTCTTATGAAAAAGCTTATCGGAATACTTTGGACATTAATGCGATCCCAATTTTGAAGGAAAAAACACACCTCCCGGTGATTGTTGATCCGAGTCATGGTGTTGGGGTTCGCAAGCATGTGGAAGCGGTTGCCCTCGCAGGCGTGATTGCTGGAGCGGATGCGGTGATTGCGGAGGTGCATGAATGCCCAGAAAAGGCGTTTTCTGACGGGCAGCAAACATTAAGTTATGCTGAGGGAAAAGGATTATACAATAAGTTACGCAAAACTTTTGCTTTGCGGGAAAGTTTTTAGTAATTTTACCGTGGATAGCTCGTACACTTGACCAAAGAGAGCGTGTTCTCACCTAGAGAATATGGGTCAAATTATGATTGTTTGTTTGATATAGTAGTTCTTTGCCAAAAAAGAAATGTAGCGCAAGAACTATATCGCTTAATGGAGTAATATTATCTTTATAGGGAAAGTGGGTTTACTTTATAGAGGCAATTAGAATAATACTTAAGCATTAAGAAAAATGAGAACATACAAAATTAACGAGAAGTCAAATAAAAAACTAGCGAAAGATTTAGATTATAACACGACTTTTCTCACAGGACTCTTAGAGGGGCTTTCCGCTACTCCCAAATACATAAGAAGCAAATTCTTATACAATAAGGAAGGTGACCGTCTTTTCCAAGAAAAAATGGCGAGTTCTTCTTACTATCTCACGAATAGTGAATTTGCAATATTATCTAAATACAAAAATACGTTGTTGGAATTTTTTAGCAAAGATGTAGAACAATTTCAACTTATTGAGTTAGGCGCTGGCGATGGATATAAAACTAAAGTGTTGTTAAATTTTTTTTTGACGAAAGATTTTCAATTCTCTTATTGCCCTATTGATATTTCGTCTGATGTAATTGAACAGCTAGAAACGGACTTGTTGAAAAAACTACCATCCCTAGAGATCAAACCTATTGTTGGTGATTATTTTGAAGGATTAAAAGAAATTCCATCCGGTACTAATACTAGAAAAGTCGTCTTATTTCTTGGAAGTACGATTGGGAATATCTTAACAGACGAAAAGGTGCCATTCCTTTGTCAAATAAACAAATTACTGGATATAGGAGATATGCTGATGATTGGATTTGACTTGAAAAAAAGTCCAAGCATGATTAGGGATGCTTATGTTTTAAGTACTAATGAAGCTTTTTCCAAAAATGTTTTAACTAGAGCGAATGAAGAACTAGGCTGTAATTTTGATTTAAATTATTTTGAACATCATTTTGAATATGATCCTATCTCAGGCTTAGGGACTACTTTTCTGGTGAGCACAAAAAAACAATATGTATACATTCCAGTGGTAGATCAAGAATTTTCTTTTAAAGATTGGGAACCCATTACAGTTACCGTACATCAAAAGTACGACGATGCATATATAAATAATCTGGCAAAGGCATCTGGGTTTGAAGTTGTTCAAAATTTTAATGACGACCCTTGTTTTTTTGTCAATTCAATATGGCAAAAGCAATAATTACCTTAGGTATAAAATCGCTTACAAGGTGCTGCGTATTCTAGACTTTTGTTTTCATAATAGAAAGCAAAAGTCTAGAAAAAAATCAAGCTGGGCCGAAGCACGCAAAAATGTACTGGATGAAGAACAAAGTATCTCATTTAAAACCCCTCAGCATGATCGTCCCCACGAGCATCAGCACCACCTTCCAAGCGGCCATCATCCCTAACCAGAATCCCTTCAACCCTGCCAATAGGGCCACGGGTTTCCATATCGTGCCCCATCGTTTCCAGTTCTGATATGACTTTTTCATCAAGGCCATCCTTTTCATAAAAAACCTTATCCGGTAGCCATTGGTGATGGAACCTCGGTGCTTGAATAGCGTCATGCATATTCATACCATGTTCAATAACATTGAGGATGGTTTGGAAAACAGAAGTGATAATGGTAGAACCCCCTGGCGTACCGACGACCATGTACAACTGACCATCTTTCAATACAATAGTTGGGGTCATCGAACTTAACATTCTTTTTCCGGGTTCAATCGCATTCGCCTCATTGCCGACAAGGCCATAAAAATTGGGCACACCAGGTTTAGAAGAAAAATCATCCATTTCGTTATTCAATAAAAAACCGGCACCAGTAACCACTGTTTTTGACCCAAACCCGGAGTTGATGGTGGTCGTGATACTAACGGCATTTCCTGATGCATCCACGATAGAATAATGGGTCGTTTCTTCACTTTCGTTACCTTTATCCAACCCAGCCTTTATCATATCACTTGGCGTTGCCTTGTTAGCGTCAAAACTAGCCATTCGATCCCTGTTGTATTTTTCATCAAGCAACGCTTATCTGGGTACCTCATAAAAATCACTATCCCCGAGATGGGTCGCTCTGTCTGCATAGACCCTTCTCTCTGCTTCAGTCATCAGGTGAATTGCTTTTGTAGAATGGTGGCCATATTCCTTTAATGGATAATCACTCATCATTTGCATCAACTGCGTCAGTGCGATCCCGCCACTGGAAGGCGGAGGCATAGAAATAATGCTGTAATGTTTATATCG
>JAHDGC010000087.1:6393-14541 GCA_020627865.1 Saprospiraceae bacterium
AGGTTGGCGCCATTTGGCCCGATAATTTTTCAAATCTTCATGCGCGATGATTCCTTTTCCGGCTTTCATTTCCGCAATAATTTTATCCGCTACAGGGCCTTCATAAAAACCGGCAAGCCCATTTTCTTTGATAAGTTGTAGCGTTTGTGCAAGATCGCTTTGAACCAAAATATCTCCGGCCTTCCAAGGTTCTGTTTTGACAAAAACCGGCATTGTGGTGTTGCATTTTTTGAAAGCTTCTTGGAAGTCATTCAAGCGCTGAGCTTGCTGTTCCGTAACCGGAAAGCCTTTTGTAGCTAACTTAATGGCTGGATCAAGTAGTTTTCCAAAATCTTGAATTTTACCATATCGAGACTGCGCTTCAATCATGCCTGCAACCGAACCTGGAACGCCTGCGGCCAGATGGCCATCAAGACTCAGGCGCGGAATGACATCTTTGTTCTCATCCAAATACATATCCCGATGAGCCTTTGCAGGGGCAGTTTCCCGAAAGTCAAGGGTTGCGATTTCCCCAGTTTGGCTACGGTAAACCATAAAGCCACCACCGCCAATATTGCCGGCAACAGGAAAAGTTACGGCCAAAGCAAAATGCACCGCAACGGCAGCATCAACCGCATTGCCGCCTTTTTTCATGATTTCCAAACCGGCTCGTGTGGCCAAAGGGTGAGCGGATACGACCATCGCTTTATCCGCTATAGCCTGCTTGGTAATTGCAGGAAGTGATAAATTTCCTAGAGTTTTACAGGAAAAAGTAAATATTAGTAATAATAAAAATAAATAATGTGTCTTGAATCTCATCTTGGTATGATAGTTGTCTTAGTGAGAATAAATTATATATGATTTATTTTGAATTTGTTGGTATAATATTTGAAAATTCTATTAATCGTATCTGATTTTTTTGAATCACTAAATTATATGGAACTAATTGTATTCAAATAACATGTGTATTTGAAGTGCTAAGTTACTATAAAATCCAAAGCCCTTTACACTATGACCACTATTATTTTAAACAGAAACCTTTGGACTTTTGTAATGGTTGCCGTAATGACGCTATCCTTTTCAGGAAATTTGAATGCAGGATGTGTTTATGCTGGGCCGATATTAGTTAAAGAACTGGATATAGGAAATATGTTGTCTTGGACAACATTGCAGGAGGCACAAAATAAGTCCTTTATCGTTCAAAAATCAATGGACGGAGAAGTTTTTGAAACCGTCGGTAGTATAAAAGGTGCCGGGGATTCAGAAAGCGAGATGAAATACCGTTACCTTGATATTGCAACAGGGGAAGTTCGGGTATTTTACAGGCTGTTGCAAATGGATTTTGACGGGCAAGAGTCTCATACGGAAACCGTACTGGTAAGCCGTCAAAAGGAGAATAACTTTATCGTTACCGCAATGAGCAGCACCATGACAGATGGTATTTTTTCCCTAGCGCTTCGATCTGAAGTTGAAAATGCGCTAGAGTATCATGTTGTCAATGCTAAAGGACAGGCCGTTAAGACAGGAACTTTTGAGGTTGTCAATGGTGGAAATATGATTGCCATTGACCTAAAAGAACTGGAAGAAGGCCGTTACCGTTTTGAGATGAAGGTTAAAGATGAAACAGAGCACATCTTTATCCGGAAAGTAAAACCCAGTGAAATGCCAGTAATCAATTACGCAGTAAAAGAGTAAAATCATACATAAGTAAATCATAAAGATGCGTTGATGATTATTTATGATGACTGATTTATTTGGAATGTCGATTAGAGTTGAGAATCGTCTAATCTATATCCCTGATTTGTACAAAGAATTTTTGGTTATGTATTTTCATGGTTATGTTGTTTTGTCATCCTGATTAATTTCAGGATGGCTTTTTTGTTTTGGAAGGGGGGATTTTCATATTTTTATTTCTATAACATTTTTAAAATAAATTTTAAATATTACCCTTCACCATAAAACTTTGGTTTGATTTTTGTATACTACTAGAAGTATTTCCCTCCTCTGTTTTAGCTCTTACGAAATGTAAAGCTGATTCGTTTATTTATTTCCCCTCTTTCATAGATACGCCAAACTTCCCCGATATGAGGATTAGATATGCACGACACTTTGGTATATCGGTCTTTTTTATTCGCATCAACATAAAAAATAGCATTATGCAACGAATGTATTATGCCCTGTTGCTCCTGTTGCCTGTTGCGATGCATGCACAGGTAGTCATCAATGGCACAGACATCAACCAAATTGATTTAGACTACATTGAAGTTTGGGACAATTATAACGAAGCCACCAAAACCTTCAATGCCATGATTGATTATGGTCAGTTTGATGATATGGAAAAGGACAAAAAGGGAGATGCCCTGAAAGTTTTGGAGGGTAAAAAATTCATGAGCTTCAACAGCTCTATGGACATCCTCAATTTTATGTATGCCAATGGTTGGGAAATGGCATACGTGAAAAAAATAAGTCGTTTTGAAGAATCTTATATCATGAAGAAAACACGGATAAATGCCGTTGCTTCTGTTCCGATTAAGTTTGATAAGGAAAGCCTCGATTCTATAAAAGATTTAAATGAGAAAGCCAAGGAGGAACGCGAAAAGGGAGGGGTTTCGGAAGCGGGAACTATAAAGAGTGGGGCAACTTCTGGTAGAAAAAAAGTAAAAAAATTGGTGAAGAAAAAAGTCATTCGCACCAGTCCGGAAAAGACCAAGCAGGCGAAAAAAGTGACTAGGAAAGATTCAGAATCCATAGATACTTCTTTCCATGAACCAGATATGGAAGGGGTGCATGTTGTTAATAAGAAAGCGAATACGGTGCAGCCTGCTAAGACAACAGTTACGTCAACGACGTATACAACGCAACCGGCCAAGACCTATTCCTCAACTAGCATTACGGCTACAACCCAAGCTACAACCGGTGGGGCTAATGGATATATACCCGTAGGACAATTGCTGACAAAGCCATCTGCTGGGGCAACAACAAGTCCAAGTGTAGCCAGTTCTTCGAATTATAATACTTCGGGGTATACGGAATATGCGCATACAGGTGGAACAATTCAGCCATCAGCAACAACATCCCAAAGCACGATCAGTTCAAGCAGGGATATTGTTTACGGCAGCAGCCATAACAGAACAACCATCCATGAGATCGAACAATCTTTAGATTTCCTCATTTGGAAGGCGAAGAAAGATCAAGAAAATGCACCAGCATCGACTTATGATGAAGGATATGAGGAAGAATCCGATGAGGAGTGGGAAGAATGGTAAAAATAAATTGAAATTAAAGACATAAGGATTGTAAATAGGGAGAGAGTGTTTTCGGAAAGTATACGATTCCGAAGACCTCTTCTTCTGTTTTTGGGGTGCTGGAAATAAATAATGTACACAAAATTGACCAGATTATTTTGTTTCCAAGCAAACCTGCCTGTACAAATATACACGCAGACAGGGCACAGAAACCGGAGCCTGCCTGCGTTCCTCTTGGAAGGCAGGTTTAGCAGGGCTAAATGAGCTTGTCTGGTTGGCCAGCCAAACAGGGATTTTGTAGCGATGTATGGGAGCAAAAGAAGCAATCAAGATGGGTTAGCTTTTACCAGTTCCCTTATTAAAAAGGAATTAAAGAGACCACAAGAATCAATTTTCATAGACGTGTTAGCGGATTACTGGCAGATGCTGGTGTCCGCTTTCTATTTTGTAGACTAAAAAACGATATGGATTTCACAATATATACCAAAAGGCTAAATTAACAGTAAATTTACGTGAAACCCTGAGTGATCGGTGGTGAAAATTGGATTGCAGATAACGCAGATAACCACAAATTATGATAATGAATAATCATTGTTTAATTAGTCGTTTAGTATATTATCCATGTTTGTCTTTTTGTATCACAGATTTTCGCAGAGAAATACTGTAATCTGCGGCTGCCTGCGTAACCTGTCATGAATTATTTCAGGCGATATCTTTGTCTGTTCCATCTTAAATCAAATTTTTCCATCGAAAGTATACAAATATTGGAAATTATACTGTAAATTCGCGTTTCCAAATCATTTTTTGGATTTGGCTCCGTAGTACAATGGATAGTATACAGGTTTCCGGAGCCTGGGATTTAGGTTCGATTCCTAACGGGGCTACACATGAGAATTTATAACTCCTTGTAAGTCAGCAGCTTGCAAGGTTTTTTTATGCCTTTCCCGAACATTTTTTACTTTCCTGTTTTGGCACTAACGCTGTGGAGACTCCTCATCTTCATTCTCCTCCTACTTAAAGAAGTTACCAAATTTATAATTGTCGTGTGTTTTAAGATTTTTTCCAGCTCGCTTATTTTATCGGCAACTTCTCCGGTATTGATTTTAATTCTGTCCATAGTAGCTGAGAAGTGATATAAATTATCATTAAAATTATCATCCAGATAGTACATATCCTGAATAATATTTTGATAAGCGTCGCCTTCTGTATGCATTTCTATTGCTTTGTAGTAATGGTTTAATGCTCTTTCGAGATTGCCTATACGATCCAGGTCGTTAATTTCTTCTTTGCCGATCAGGCTTGCCAATTGTTTGTTAATCTCTTCTTTTTCCTTTTTATTACTTTTTTTGATTTCATCATAACAATCAATCCATTCTCCCAATTGGTAATGTGTTTCAGCCAATAGCAAATGACTGTGGATATACGACAATAAACACAGATTATCGCACAGATTTTTACGCATTAAGAGAATCTGTGAAAAGAATCTGTGTACATCTGAGCAATCTGTGGTGCAAAAAGACGGATACAGATTATGTTTCTAGCCTAATGTAATATAAAACGGAGATTGAGTTTAGAGACAAAAAGTTGTCTAACTCAAAAATCAGATAAGGGGATAGCGGAATATCGGACGGCAAGAATATCAATTACATCTTTACTGGTAATCGTATAGATAATGCGATATTTTTTAATGATAATTTCCTGAATTTTATCTATGTTGGTTTCAGGAACCTTTCTACCAACTAGGGGAAATTGTTCCAAAATTATAGCTTCTTGGAAAAACAAATCGACCAAATAAGAAGCAAATTTAGGAGACGTTTTTTCAATACGGCTTACAATAGATTCAATGTCTTCCAATGCTTGAAAAGTCCAATTTACTTTAGCCATTTTTGCAATCTTTCTTTTGCTTCCTGCATCGTTAACGTTTTACCTTCTTCTACTTGTTTCAGGCCTGTTTCTATTTTTTCCAAGACAATCAGCCGTTCCATCAAATCATCAATGCTGAATTGGTCGGGTAACTGGTTGAGGGCTTCTATTACTTTTGATTTTAAAACCATGTTGTATTTCTTTTCGGTAAAGATACCAAACTTAAAGGAAACAGTCAATTTTAAATTACCTATGGGTTTTAGTGGCTGAATGGTGTACTTATGGGGCATTAGATCACCATTCAGCCACCAATAATTCACTTAGAAAATTGGCGATATAAAACACTGATAATCATATGTTTAAAATTTTTAATTAAACTTTTAGTAATCAGATGGTGGCCGAATGGTGGCTTTTTGGGGTTTTTGGACGTTTTTGGTATACGGCATAATATATGCATCCGTATACATGTGATATACAGCCGAAAATATACATTTCTTCATAAAAAATGAGCTTATGAGTCATAAAATAGCGGAACATTCCGACGGCGAGAGAGAGGCCAGGAGCAGGGCAGCACCAAAGCGGGTAGTGTTAAGTGTGCATATTGTCAGAAAACATTTAAAAAGAACAGCCCAACACAAAAACACTGCTCCCGAACTTGCCGGCAATATGCCAGCAACGAGCGCAGGGGACGTTTAAATAAAAAGCAAACGGAGCTTAGAAAATCCGGCCAAACACACATCAAAAAGAAAGTTAAATATGATGATGCTTTGGCCAAACATTTTATCCATGTGCTAAATGCCCATTTCTTTTTTGATGGGGAGGAACACCCTGAAGATGTGCTATATGGTGTGGAAAGGGTGACGCTTATGGATGATTACAAGTATATTGTTACATCGGCGGATTATGAAGCGGTGGAAATGATTAGGGAAAGGTATAATGGTACGGAAATTACAGAGGTTGCGTCTAAGCAGGTTTTTGTTATGGAGCGTCCGAGTATTTACACTGCTTTGGAACATTTGCAAATTGATTCATCGGAGTTGGAGCCGCAAGCGTCAGATTATTTTTATAATGTTTATGGTCAGCCTGTTTTATTGGATGCTGCGCAACAAAGAATTGGTGATCTTAAAAAGATGGTTCACCAATACAGGAAAAAGGTGCAACGGGTGAAAAGGTCTATTTTGCTTTATGGGACGGTGGTTTGTTATGAACAGATAATGATGGGTTTATAATAGTCCTTGATTAAAAAATAACGTCAAAATCAAGTTGCCCAACCTTCTATTTTAAGCCCTTGAATTCTGTTGAAATGTTTAGTATTGTTGTAACTAATGTAAGGTCGTTTTTAATAGCTGTTGCACCAATCAGTAAGTCAAAATCAGCGATGAGTTGACCGACTTTTTGCAAGCGAGCTTTCTCTTTGGCAAAGTCAGAAAAACTACTATAAACTGGCAGCACTTCAAACAAGCTTTCCATCTCTGTTACCTCATTAATATGTTTTTCATAGTTGCTACTTTTAGCAGCACCATAGGTAAGTTCCGCAATCGTTATTTCAGAAATAAAGCAATTGGATAAACCAACTTTCTTTATTTGCGCTTTTATGCCAAATTTATTTTTTAACAAAAAAATACAAATGTCTGTATCTAGTAAATATTTAGGCATTAATCTAAATTTATTTCTCTATTAGAAGTTGTTCGTGCTGCCCGAATATCCGCAGCAGTAATTTCGTCATTACCTTCCCAAGCTCCTGCCAATTTGTCCAACAATTTTTCTTTATCAGATTTAACGGTAAAAAAATTCTTTTTCAAACTTTCTGAAAGTCTGGATAGTAATTCCAGTTTATCTTCTATAGAAAGCGGTTCTAGCAAACGCATGTATTTATCAACCGTGATATTTTTCATAATAAAACCTGTTTTATGTTAAAATAGGGTATATTTTCATTTGATTTTATAAAGATACCAAAGTAATAAATAATAATCAATTTTTATGATGATTTATCGTAGATGGTTGGGCAGGGGATAGAATTTTAATTTACCTTTGCATAGAGTATATGGAAAGTTTGGATACCTAAATGACACCCAATTTTCAAAACAATGGATAAAGTAAATAAATATCAGCAAGCCATTATAGATTATCTCAATTATTACAAACAGGAAATGTACAGCCGTGACCCTTCCGGTGTGGAAACGCAAGTGGTGGCAGACAAGGAAAATCACCATTATCAGTTGGTACGTTTAGGGTGGAGTGATGGTAGACATGTTTATTATTGTCCGCTCCATTTTGATATTAAGGATGGTAAGGTTTGGGTGCAGCTTAACAACACGGAAGAAATGGTGGGGGATGAGTTAATCAATAGGGGCGTGGCGAAGTCTGATATTGTGTTGGGTTTTTATCATGAGAGTATGCGGGGGTATACGGGGTTTGCGGAGGCGTAGATATATTGTTTTGATTGGTGCTTTCGGATAGTCGTATATATATTATGGTTTATGTGTCAATTTCCGAAAATTTATAAACGATTGGTTTTATTGTGTTCTCATCAACCTTCTTTATTTGAACTCCATTATTCCCACAATAAAAAATAGCATTCTTTAATATCTTTCAGAATTTACATTCTAATGGTATAACATGGCGTGTATTGGCGTTTGATATTCTAATACATCGACCTCTGCATTGCTTGTTTATTTCTTCTAAAATAGTTTGCAAAACTTTCTGCTGGTAAATTACCGATTACATCTTCCACGAATTCAATTCTGTTTTAAAGTGTTCTTTAGACATAGCAATATTTTGGCCATCATATGGGGTTCGACTAATCATAGCACCAATGAAGTCAAACTCTGTATTGGAATCATATTTTATTATAATGTCTTCCCTTCTTCTTTTGTCGGTGGGTAGCTTCGATTATATCACCTCTTGAAAACTGACTAGAATTCATGATTAAGTTATTTTTGTATTCAGCATACCCCGATGCTCTGCGTCGGAAAACATTATATATGAAAATTAGATTTTCCGAAATTTGTCCGGAAGATCCAAAATGGGGGAGAGCAAACGTATGAAATTATTCTTGAGC